>NZ_JANZZD010000003.1:0-158175 GCF_026419595.1 Tepidiforma sp.
ACGTAGAGGATGTGGCCGGTCACGAACTTCGCGGCGTCGGAAGCGAGGTAGATGATCGCCCCTTCGAGATCCTCGGGCTGGCCGAGCCGTCCCATCGGCGTCCGGGATTCGGCCTGGACGCGCGTCCCCGGCGTCGATTCGAACACCTTGCCCATCAGCTCGGTGCCGTCGAAGTATGACGGAGCGATGGCGTTCACCCGGATGCCCTCGCGGGCGTATTCGAGCGCGAGAACGCGAGTCAGGGCGTCGACGCCGCCTTTCGCTGCGTGGTAGGAGGCGGCGCGGAACTCGCTGCCGACCCGGCCGAGGATGGAGCTGATGTTGATGATGACGCCGCCGGTGCCCTGGGCGAGCATCTGCCGCGCGGCGAGCCGGCAGCCGTTGATGGTCGCAAGGAGGTCGAGCTCGACGACCGAGCGCATCCGTTTGAAGCTCCCGAGGTCGTGGCGCAGGCCGGACCGGTCGGTGTAGCCGGCGTTGTTGACCATGATGTCGAGCCGGCCGAAGCGCTCCACGGTGCGTGCGAAGAGCTGCTCGAACTGCTCCTCGTCGGTGATGTCCGCGGGGTAGGCTTCGGCCTCGACACCGAATTCGCGCAGCATGGATGCGGTCTGCTCGATCAGCTCCTGCCGCCGGGCGGTGACGACGACGTTCGCCCCGGCGCGCGCGAGGCCGCGCGCGAACGCGACGCCGAGCCCGCTCGAAGCGCCGGTGACGAGGGCGACTTTGCCGTCGAGGCTGAACATCCGGGCGAGCGAAGGATCCACGCGCGATCTCCGAGTGCAGGGGTTGCGCGCATCTTAGGGACGGACCGGCGGGAGCGCTATGCGATGAGGCGGGCGGGCGGACGGTCGGGGTTGCAGCGCTCGCGCGCGATGATGCCGGCGATCTCGTCGACCGCCTGTTCGAGCTGGCCGTGGCGGTTGATGACCACGTAGTCGTTGTTCGGGATGTCGGCGAGCTCCTCTTCGAGCTCGGCGAGCCGCCGCGCGAGGCTTTGGGGGTCTTCGCTGCCGCGGGCGGCGAGGCGGGCGCGGAGCACTTCCCGGTCCTCGGCCGTGAGGAAGATGAACACGGCCCCTTCGAGCTTGCGTCGCCACGTGCGCGCGCCCTGCACGTCGGTGCGGATGATGACGTCCTGCCCCGAGGCGAGGAACGGTTCGATTTCGCGGCGCTCGACGCCCTTGAGGTCGCCGTATACATCGGCCCATTCCGCAAATTCGCCGGCTTCGATCTTCCTCCGGAATTCGGTTTCGGTGAGGAAGTGGTAGTGGACGCCGTCGATTTCGCCGGGGCGGGGAGGGCGGGTGGTCGAACTCGTGGCGCGGTGGATGCCGAGCCGTTCGCGGAGGCGGTCGATGACCGAATCCTTGCCCACGCCGGAGGGGCCGTGGAGCACGATGACCAGCGGCTTCCCGCTCACCGGGCGGCGACCCCGCCCGGGGCAGCCTGCGCGAGGTGCTCCCAGAACTCGCGGTAGGACACGGCGACCGCGTCGTCGGTGACGGTCGTCTCGCCGTCCGCGAGGCTGCCGGCGATGGCGGCGAGCATGCCGATGCGGTGGTCGCCGCGCCCGCTCAGCCGGGTGCCGGTCAGCCGGACCGGTCCGCGCACTTCGAAGCCGTCGGGGAGTTCGCGGATGTCGGCGCCCATGCGGGAGAGCGTCTCCACGACGGCGCGCACCCGGTCGGATTCCTTGACGCGCAGCTCGGCGGCATCGCGGACGACGGTCGTGCCGTCGGCGAAGCACGCCGCGAGCGCGACCAGCGGCAGTTCGTCGATGGCGCGGGGCACGAGCTCGCCGGAAACGGTCGTGGCGCGGAGGCTGCTGGAGCGGACGACGATGTCCGCGACCGGTTCGCCGCCGGTCTCCCGCGCTTCGAGCAGTTCGAGGTCGGCGCCCATGGCCCGCAGGATATCGAGCAGCCCGGTGCGCGTCGGGTTGACGTTGACGCCGCGGAGGACGATTTCGGCGTCGGGATGGCAGGCGCCGAGGACGAGCCACGGCGCCGCGCTGGAGATGTCGCCCGGGACGCGGAGGGGGAGCGCCGCGAGGCGCTCGGCCGGCTGGATGCGTACGGTGGCGCCGTCCGCGGCGATAGGCGCGCCCATGGCGGCCAGCATCCGTTCGGTGTGGTCGCGGGAGCGGCCCGGCTCGCTGATGGCGGTCTCACCCTCGGCGTAGAGGCCGGCGAGCAGGATGGCGGATTTGACCTGCGCGCTCGCGACGGGGCTCGCGTAGCGGATGCCGCGGAGCCGGCCGCCTTTCACCACGACCGGCGCGAGGGTATCGCCTTTGCGTGCCATGAGGGCGGCGCCCATCTCGCGCAGCGGCTGGATGACGCGCGCCATGGGCCGGGAGCGGAGCGAGGCGTCGCCGGTGAGCACCGAGAGCAGCGGGTGGCCGGCGAGCAGACCGAGCAGGAGGCGCATCGTGGTGCCGCTGTTGCCGCAATCGAGCACGTCGTCGCTTTCGAACAGGCCGTGGAGGCCCTGCCCGGTCACGCGCGCCGTCGCGGCCCCCTCGGGCCATTCGATGGGGACGCCGAGGGCGGCGAGGCAGCGCGCCGTGGAGCGCACGTCCTCGGCATCGAGGATGCCCTCGACCACGGCCGTGCCATCGGCGATGGCGTTGAAGATGAGCGCGCGGTGGGAGATGGACTTATCCGGGGGAACGTCGATGACGGCGCGGACGGAGGCCGGGCGCGAAACCTTCACGGCCGCTCGTCCTCGATGCCCAGTTTCCGCTTCAGCTCCCGGTCGTCGCGCGGAGCGGCCGGCAGCCGGTCGGACGCCTCCTTGATCCTGTCGTAGAGGCCGCCGACGAACATCCGGCCGATGGCGTCGCGTGCCGATGGCGGTTCGGCGCCTTCGGGCCGGCGGCGCTGGGGCGGGTTCTGGATGAACGTGTCCCGGTCGAGCTGGGTCGAATAGAAGAGGTCGTAGACCGGTTCGGCGCCCGATTCGAGCGCTTTCCGGATCGTCTCGAGCTCGGCCTCGAGCCGGCCGATCCAGTGGAGCACGGCCTCCCGGTTGGTGAGCATGATGTCGCGCGCCATGGTGGGGTCGCCGCTGGCGAGCCGGGTGACATCCCGGAAGCCGGGCCCGGCGAGCAGGGCCGCATCTTCCCAGCCCTGGCTGTCGCGGACCATCCGGAACAGGGCCACCGAGGCGATGAGCGGGACGTGGCTGACGGCGGCCGCGTACTGGTCGTGTTCCGCGGGGTCGATGTAGAGCGGAATGGCGCCCAGCGTTTCGACGAGGCTGAGGACGGCCTGGACGGCGCGCTCATCGGCGCGGGGCGACGGCGTGACCGCCCACGTCGCGCCTTCGAAGAGGCTGGCCGAGGCGGCCTCCGGGCCGCTCTTTTCTTTGCCGGCCATCGGGTGGCCGCCGACGAAGTGCGCCGTTTCGGGCAGGTATTCGGCGGCCCAGCGCATCACCTCGGCCTTCGTGCTGCACACGTCGGTGACGACGGCCCCCGGCATGAGGAACCGGCCGAGGTCTTCGAGGATGCGGCGGGCCGCCATCACCGGCGTCGCGATGATGACGAGCCCGGCGCGTTCGACGGCCTCTTCGAGCGAGCCGACTTCGCGGTCGAGGGCCCCGAGTTTTTTTGCGGTGCGGGCCGCGGCGCGGTCGCGGTCGATGCCGACGAGTTCATAGTTGCGGTTCGGGCGGGCGGCGAGCCCGAGGCCGATCGATGTCCCGATGAGACCGGTGCCGATGATGGCGATGCGATTGTCTGCCATGGAACCCACCCGGGAACGCGGGCGTGAGCCCGCTGCATAGGGGAAAGGCTACCACACCGGCGGAAACGCTCCCCGGCGCATGGCGGGCGGTGTCAGGTGCCGACGATGATGCGGAGCACGTCGTCGTAGACGAGGCCGATGAGCCAGCCGAGCGGGCTGAAGCCGGTGACGAAGCCGATGGCGATGAGCGTCATCAGGATGCCGGGCCCCCACGGGGCGAGCTGTTCGAGCGCGCGGGCAACCTCGCGCGGCGCGATGCCGGTCACCACCTTGAAGCCGTCGAGCGGCGGGATCGGGATGAGGTTGAAGATGCCGAGGATGATGTTCAGGGTGATGATGAACGAGAGGAATAGCCAGACATAATCCTCGCCGGAGCCGCGGCGGATGACCGCTTCGACGGTTGGGAGCGACGTCTGCACGTGCCCGAGGCGGATGGGGATGGCGGCGAGCGCGGCGAAAAAGAAGTTCGAGAGCGGCCCGGCCGCGGCGACCATCGCGAACCCCTGCCGGGGGCCGGTCTTCAGCCGCCACGGGTTGACCGGGGTCGGTTTCGCCCAGCCGAAGCCGAAGAGCAGCAGCAGCGTCGAGCCGATGGGGTCGAGGTGCGCGAGCGGATTCAGCGTCAGCCGGCCGTTCCGCTGGGCGGTGTCGTCGCCGAGCTGGTACGCGGTCCAGGCGTGGCAGAACTCGTGGAACGCCAGCCCGGTCAGGATGGCCACGAGCCAGGCCGCGATATAGACGAAAAAGACCGCCGGGTTCTCCTGTAGCGCCGAGAGATACCAGATCATCGGGCGAACGCTAGCACAGCGGCGCCTTACGGCGGGGAACGGGCAGGGAAGGAGACCGTAAACCCGGATTGACGGGACCCGGTCCCCTTGTTACGTTCGGCCCCACGAACCTCCCCGTGGGAGGTTGCTGGCACGCCCCGTCCGGGGCGTCCCCGGCGGTACTGCGGGGGTACCGACCGCCTTGCCAGGTGGCCATGCGCCGGGATTGTCGAGGCCCGGTGCAAGACCAGGGCGGATGCTCCGCCCGCAAGCGCGAGGTTGCCGCGTGCTCGCTCCCGGGATCCGTCGAGGCGTTCTCCCGTGGCGTCCGCTCACTCCGTTCGTCCTCGCCATCCTCGGCGTCGCCGTTGCGATTGCGGCGTGGGCGGTTTCGTCGTCGTCGCCGGTTTCGACCGACGGCGTCGCTGCGCCAGCCATTCCTGCCGAACTGATTCGCTCGGTTGCGTATCTCGAGCCGGACCCGGGAGCCCGGGTCGACCGGCTGCTGGTCCGCTCTGCGGCCCCGGGCAGCGCCCCGCAGGAGCTGGCGGTGTTCCCGTATACCTTCACCGGGCTGCACGCACGCGCCTCGGCAGCGCCGACCGGCGACCGCATCGCCGTTCTTTCCGTCGACGGCCGGCGCGGGAGCGCCGCGTCGCTCTCGCTCGTGGGCCTCGACGGCATGGTCCGGCCGGTCGACGGCAACTTCGAGTACCTTTCGCCGCTGGCGTGGACGGCCGACGGTGCGCGGCTGGCGGTCCTCGCGAGCGGCGAGCCGGGCGTGCTGCGGGTCCTGGAGGTCGATACCGCCACGCTCGCGGTGGCTGAGCGCGCCAGCTTCACCGCCGCCTTCCAGGTCGCTCCGCTCGGCTACAGCCTCGATGGGGGCCGCCTGTTCGTGGTCGTCATCGACCAGTCGGGTTCGAACCTGTGGGCAGTCCGCGACACCGGGGTCGAGCGGGTGGCAGAACTTTCGCCCGGCCGCACGCGCGACTGGGCGCTCAGCCCGGACGGCTCGCGGGTCGCGTTCATCGACATCCTGAGCGCGTCCTCGCGGACGTACGTCGGAAAGACGCTGGTCATCGCGACGGGCGCCGTGACGACGCTTCAGTCCGGCCGGAACCAGGTCGGGGCGACGTGGCAGCCCGGCAACCCGCTGCCGGTGTTCGGTGGGCCGGGGGGCTCGCTGAAGCTGGAGGATCCGAGCCCCGATGCTGCATGGGTCGTCCCCCACGGATACGCGCCCCTCGGTGACTACCTCGTGGTGTCGACGGTATCGGCTGCTGCGGGGTCCGAGGCGCGGCCGGCAGCGACACTCTGGATTGCGACCCCCGACGCGCGGGAGCTGCTGACCGACGTGCCGGCAGCATCCTTCGCGGGCTGGGTAAGGGAGGCTGAATGACGGCGATTCACCACGGAAAGCGCTGGAAATCCCGCCAGGCCCAGCCGGCGACCGGCCGCCTCGGCCGCCTCATCCTGTTCGTGACCGGCCTCGTCGGCGTGCTGGCGCTCGGCCCCATCGCCTGGGGCATCGTGACGGGTGCCGGGGCCGGGAGCGGCGCCGCCAGCGCGTTCGCATCGGCGCCGCCGGGCACCTACGCCGTCGTCGGCCGGACCGAGGGCTCCGTCGACATCATCGGCGTCGTCCGGGCCGACCAGCCGGACAACGTCATCGAAGTCGCCCGGGTGCCGCATATCGACGGGTTCACGACCACCGGTTCGGTCGATGACCGGGGCCGGTACGTCGCGCTCGCCGCGGTCGACGGCGGGACGCCGCTGGCGCCGGCCGCGTCGCTGGTGCTGGTCGACCTCGAACGGGGAACGGCGGAGCGGCTGCTCGCCGGCATCGAACCATCGCAGACGCCGCTCTGGAAGGCTGATTCGTCCGGCGTCATCGTGACCCGCGCGCGGCAGGATGGTGACCGGCAGGTCATCGACGTGCTCGAAGTCGCGCTCGACGGCGCGGTTCGCCTGCGGTGGACGCAGGATGCGCTGGGCGTTTACCCGGTCGGCTGGCGCGAAGGCCGCGTGCTTTCCGTGGCGATCGATGCGCGCGGTTCGACGCTCCAGGCCGAAGGGCAGGACGTCGCCCGCCTTTCGAGCGGCTTCACGCGCGACTGGGCGCTTTCGCCCGACGGCAGGGCGCTGGCATTCATCGAGGTGACCCCGGGGACCGAAGCGGGGTACACCCCGCGCGTCGTGCGGCTCGATGGCGAGGCGACGGGCAGCACGCAGGCGCTGACGGCCAGCGGCGCCGCAACACTCGGCGCTGCGTGGGGTCCGAACGGCGTGCCCGCCTTCGGCGCGGTGCCGCGGGCTGCCGGCGCCGCTGCGCCATCTGGCGATGCGAGCGCCCAGGCGCTCCGCGCCGCCGGGTTCGATGTGCCGCTCGCCTACAGCCCGGACGGCGAGGCGCTCGCGGTGGTGCACTGGGACGGAACGGGGTTCGAGGCGCCCGGCACGCCGACACTGCAGCTCGTCCGGGGCAGCGAGCGCGCTGAGATTCCCGGTTACCGGGGGTTCTACGGATGGGTGCGGCGCTGAGGTCGCTCGCGGTCGGAGGGCTCCTCGGGGCCCTCGTCCTGGCGGTCACGCTGGACCGCCGGCCGGCGCATGCGGACCACTATCCGTGCCACGTCCCGAACTACGGCTTCGGATTCGACACCTACGAGTACGAGGACTACGTCGGCGTCTACAACGAGATGATCGACCTGGTCTCGGCCGGGGTCGCGGTGCCGCCGCCGTATCAGCTTCCTTCCGGCGAGTGGATCGACCTCAGCTACCCGGGGCTGGAAACCGGCCCCCGCGGAGCGCGCCAGCCGCGCGACCGGTCGGCCACCGTCCCGCCCAGCCTCTACAAGGCGATGGTCTGGATCGAATCCGGCTGGGCGCACGCCGCCGGGTCGGTGCCGTACGGGGGTGTCGGGCCGGTCATCACCGCGATCGACTGCGGCTACGGGCTCGGCCAGATCACGACCGGCATGGGGCATCTCGCGTCGCCCCCGGCGCTCGACATCCGCGTGCCGTCGGCGCGGCAAGCGATCATCGGGACGCACCCGCTGTTCAACCTCGCTGAGGGCATCCGGATCTTCGCCGACAAGTGGAATTCGGCGCCCGAGCTCCGGCCGGTCGCAGGCACTGGCGACCCCGCGGCGCTCGAGGACTGGTACTACGCGGTCTGGAGCTACAACGGGTTCGCGTTCGTCAACCACCCGCAGGACCCGAGGAAGAACCCGCTGCGGGGCGAAACCTGGCACTGCAACGACCCGAACGCCCCGGGCTTCGGCTCGTTCGGCTGGGGCGACTACACCTACCAGGAGAAGGTGTACGGCTGCCTGCGCTATCCGCCGGTGCCGAAAGGCCAGAGCTACCCGCCGCCGCTCTCCGGCGGCTCGCCGAACCAGCCGCCGGCTTCCTCCGGCCTCGCTGTGGGCGATACGGCGGTCGTCCGGGTCGACGGGCAGTGCCTCAACGTCCGGCCGACGCCGGGCGGCAACCCGCCGATCACCTGCCTGCCGGAGGGCACGCTCGTCACGATCATCGGCGGCCCGCAAGAGGTGAACGGCGTGACCTGGTGGCAGGTGTCCGCCGGGCAGGTGAGCGGCTGGTCGGCCGGGCAGTACCTCGTCAAGGTCCAGCAGCCCGCGCCTGACGCGCCGGTGAACCCGGCGGGCAGGATGTGGCCGCCCCAGGTGGTCACGATGCCCTCGCTTGCCGTGCCGGCCGTTGCCGCTGCCTTCGCCCCGGCAGCCTACGACGCCTGCGCGAGGACGGCTGCAGAGTGCGCGGCGATGGACTTCCCCACGACGGTGCCCGAGCTCGGCATCACGACCCACCGCGATACGGCGGCGCCGGTATCGGCGTCGAGGGCGGCCGCTTACCTGGGCGCGCCGCAGCTCCAGGTCATCGGCGAGCGGGCGGTGACGCTGCAGGTCACGGCCAGCAGTTCGACGGCGGCGTCGATCACGGTGCGGAACACCGGCAGCGGCATCGGGCCGTTCCGGGTGCGCACGTCGGCGGCGTGGCTCATCGTGCGGCACCCGAGCGACCCGCCGGGCCGGGTCGTCGACGGCGGCGTGGCGATCGGCAAGGACCTGCCCGTGGTCGTGTCAACGAGCCCGAGAGCGACGCAGGCCGGTGCCGACTCGGTGCTCGAAATCCGCATCGACCCGAGCACGCTGCCGCCGAATGCGACCTCCGGGACGGTGCTCATCGAACCGCTGCTCGGGAATCTCCAGCCCGTCACCATCACCGTTACGGTGCAGCGCTCGGGCTCGGCCAGCGGGCCGCCGCAGTTCCCGTTCAAGCGTATCCTTCCGAACGTGACGGCGGAGGGCAGCCCCTGACGGGACGGACGACAGCCAGGCGGCGCCCGGTGCCGGCGGGTCAGTGGGCGTGGGCCGCCTCGAGCTCCTTCTTGTGGTCGGCGATGACGCGCTGGGCGATGTTGGCGGGCACTTCGCCGTAGTGGTCGAACGCCAGCTCGAAGACGCCGCGGCCCTGGGTGAGCGAGCGGAGGTCGGAGGCGTAGCGCTGCACCTCCGCGAGCGGCACTTCGGCCTCGATCAGGCTCACGCCGCCGTCGGGGTTGATGCCGTGGATGCGGGCCCGCTTGGTGTTCAGGTCGCCCACGATGTCGCCGGCGAACGCTTCGGGGACGCGGACGCGGATGAGCATGATCGGCTCGAGGAGGATCGGCCCGGCGGCCTGGACCGCCTCTTTGAGCGCCTGCGACGCGGCGAGCTTGAACGACATTTCGTTCGAGTCGACGGGGTGGTGCTTGCCGTCGACGAGCGTGACCTGGCAGTCGGTCAGCTCGTAGCCGGCG
Source organism: Tepidiforma sp. (assembly GCF_026419595.1). Lineage (NCBI taxonomy): Bacteria > Bacillati > Chloroflexota > Tepidiformia > Tepidiformales > Tepidiformaceae > Tepidiforma > Tepidiforma sp. The sequence goes on from NZ_JANZZD010000003.1 coordinate 9,348, forward strand.
ATGATGCCGCCGGCTGCCGTCTCCATGACGCCTTTCTCGACCGCAGGGATGAACTCCTTGGGCACGGCGCCGCCGACGACCCGCTCCGCGAACTGGATGCCGGAGCCGCGCGGCAGGGGTTCGATTTCGAGCACGACACGGCCGTACTGGCCGTGGCCGCCGGTTTGCTTCTTGTGGGTGTACTCGGCGGAGGCCTTCTTCGTGACCGTCTCCCGGTAAGGTACGCGCGGCAGCGCGAGTTCGACTTCGACGTTGAATTTGCGCTTGAGGCGTTCGACGGTCACCTCGAGATGCGCGTCGCCGAGGCCGGAGAGGATGATTTCGCCGGTGCCCGGGTCGCGGTCGAGGCGGAGCCCCGGGTCTTCTTCGACGAGCCGCTGGAGGCTCGGGCCGAGTTTGTCGACCGCGCCCTTGCCGACCGGGCGGACCGCCATGCTGAAGACCGGCGCGGGGAACTCCATCGGCGGGAGCGTGACCGGGCGCTCGCGGCTGCCGAGGGTGTCGCCGGTGGCGGTGTGGGCGAGCTTGGCGACGACCCCGATGTCGCCAGCGGCGAGTTCGGGCACCGCGATCTGCTCCTTGCCGCGCTGGACGTAGAGCGTGCCGAGCCGCTCGTCGGCCTGGCGGTTCGCGTTCCAGAGGTGCGAATCGGAGGCGATTTTGCCGGAGATGACCCGGAGGTAGCTGAGGCGGCCGACGAAGGGGTCGGCGGCCGTCTTGAAGACGAGGGCGACGGGCGGCGCGGCCGGGTCAGCGGTCAGTTCGACCTCTCCCGCGCGGAAGGGGTCGCGGTCCGCGGGAGAGGGGCCGCTGAAGGCGATGTTGTGGAGCAGCTGGCGCACGCCGATGAGCTTCGTCGCCGACGCGCACGCGACGGGGAAGATGAGGTTGTGGTCGAGCCCGCCGTGGAGGACGCGCCGCAGCTCGTCCTCGCTCAGCTCCTCGTCGGCGAAGTATTTGTTCATCAGCTCCTCGTCGGTTTCGACGATGCCTTCGATGAGCTGGGCGCGCAGCCGCTCCGCCTCCTCGCGCAGGTCGGCCGGGATGTCGACTTCTTCGGCCTGCTCGCCGATGTAGGCCTTCATGTGGAGCAGATCGACGACGCCGCTGAACGATTCGTGCGCTCCGATGGGCAGCTGAAGCGGCATGACCCGGTGGCCCCACCGCTCCTGCAGGGCTGCGAGGACCGCGGCGAAGTTCGCATTCTCGCGGTCCATCCGGTTGACGACGATCATCCGCGGCAGACCGAGGCGCTCGGCGATCTGCCACGCGCGGTCGGTCCCGACCTCAGGACCGGAAACGGCATCGACGACGACCACCGCCATATCGGCGGCGTGGGCGCCGCAGATGACTTCGGAGACGAAGTCGGCGTAGCCCGGCGTATCGATGAGGTTGATCTTCCGGTCTTCCCATTCGATGGGCGCGAGGGCGAGGTTGAGGCTGAACTTGCGGCGGTGCTCGTCTTCGTCGTAGTCGGTGACGGTGTTCTGGTCCTGGATGGAGCCCAGGCGCGTGATGGCGCCGCTCTCGTACAGGGCCGCCTCGGCGAGGCTGGTTTTCCCGACGCTGCCGTGGCCCACCAGGACCACATTACGGATAGCTTCGGTGGGATACACCTTCATCGACATCGACCTCCTTCGACCTGCGAAGTGGCCCGTAGTCTACGCAGGCGCGATCTGCGTCTCAATCGGCGGGCACGCGTCTTCACCTGTCGCCTCGGCGATGGACGATGCCCGCAGGTCGCCAGAGTGACGCGCCCCGGATAGACTCGGAGACGCGTCCCGTACGGATGTTCGAACCATGACCGCCTACATTGCGCTCGACCTCGAAACGACCGGCCTGGACCCGGCACGCGACCGGATCATCGAGGTGGGCGCGATCCGCTTCACGGAGGCCGGCGAGGAGGCGGAGTTCTCGAGCCTCGTGAACCCGGGACGGCGCCTTTCGCCGTTCATCGAGCGGCTCACCGGCATCACCAACCGGGATGTCGCGGCAGCGCCGCCGCTCGAGCGCATCGCCGAGGAGCTTCGGCGGTTCGTCCGGGGCCACACCATCGTCGGGCACAACATCGAATTCGACCTCGAGTTCCTGCGCGCGGCCGGTGTCGCGGAGGCGGGTGATGCCGTCGATACGGCGGCGCTGGCGCGGCTGCTGCTGCCGGACTTGAAGAACCACGGGCTGGCGGATGTCGCCGGGGCACTCGGCCTCGAGCCGGATAGCCGGCACCGCGCGCTCTCCGATGCGCGGCTCGCAGCGCGGGTGTTCACCAGGCTGCTCCGTCTCGCGCGCGAACTCGAGCCGGACCGGCGGGCGACGCTCGCGGCGCTCGTCGCCGGCGACGCGCCGGCGCTGGCCCGGGTGCTCGCCGAGGACGGCCGGCCGCCCGAGCCGCGGCCCGCCGTCCTCCCGGTGCCGCTGCCGTTCGAGGCGCCCCCGCCGCTGACGCCGCGGAACCCGCCGGTCCGGGTCGCGCGCGGCGACGTGGAGGCCGTGTTCCGCGCCCTCGCCGCCGGGCTGCCGGGGTTCGAGCAGCGCGATGAGCAGATGGCTATGGCGGAGGCCGTGCGCCGGGCGTTCGACCACGGCGGCCACCTGATGGTGGAGGCCGGGACGGGGGTCGGGAAGTCGCTCGCCTACCTGGTGCCGGCCGCGCTCGATGCCGTGCGCAACGGGCGGCGGGCGGTCGTCAGCACGAACACGATCGCGCTGCAGGAGCAGCTGCTGCAGAAGGACATCCCCGTGCTGCGCGAGGCGCTCGTCCGCGCCGGGGTGATCCGGCGGGAGGAAGACCTCCGCGTTTCGCTGCTGAAGGGGCGCGGCAACTATCTCTGCTATGCGCGCTGGCTGGCGAGCTACGTCTCCGGTGCCCGCGACCCGGATGTGGCCCGGCTGAGCGCGAACATCCTGCTCTGGATCGAGCAAACCCGCACCGGCGACCGGGCCGAGCTCCGGCTGGGGCCGGAGGACTGGATGACCTGGGCGCGGCTCTCGGCGGCCGATGCGGACTGCCTGTCGCGCCAGCACCGGCACGTCCGCGAGGGGAACTGCTTCCTCTGGCGCGCGCGGAAAACGGCGGAATCCGCGCACCTGCTCATCGTCAACCACGCGCTGCTGCTGGCCGACATCGCTTCGGGCGGCAGCGCCATCCCGTCGTTCGACCATCTCATCGTCGACGAGGCGCACAACCTGGAGGACGTCGCGACTCAACAGTTCGGCGGGGCGCTGACGGCGCGGGCGCTCGGCGAAGCGCTCGACGGCATCCACCGGCCGGGGACGCGCGACCACCGGGAAGGGGGCGCGGTCCTGCTGCTGCGCTCCTTCGAAGGCGAGCCGTACGCCGGCGCGGCCCGGGCCCTGCTCGGACTGGCCGGCGCGGCGCGCGAGGCGGCGCGGCCGTTCTTCGAGGCCGTCGGGTCGCTGCCGGGCCGCGATGGTGAGGGCGAGCGCCTGCTGCTGAGTTCTGTCGCCCGGCGGGAGCCGGCGTGGGAGCGGGTCGAAGCGCTCTGGGAGGCGCTGGCCGCGCAGCTCGAGCGGGTCGAGCGCGCCGGGGAAGAGGCCGGACGGCTGCTCGGAAACGCCCCGGTGGAGGCTGCCTCGGAGCTGGCCGGCGAGTTCCTCGCGCCTTTCCGGCGGCTGGCCGACCTCCGCCGGCTGGGCGGGCAGATCGTGAACCCCGCTGGCGCTGAGATGATCACGTGGGCGGAGCGCACCCGGGAGGGCGTCGGCTCGCTCCACATGGCGCCGATCGATGTCGGCCCCATCCTCTGGGAGCAGGTGTTCGAGCCGCGCCGGGCGGTGGTCGCGACGAGTGCCACGCTCAGCGCCAACCACGACATGAGCTTCGCCGCCCAGCGGCTCGGGCTGCAGGACCCGGAGACGCTCGAGCTCGGTTCGCCGTTCGATTACGAGCGGGCGGCGCTGCTCGCGGCGGTGGATGACCTCCCGGAGCCGAACCACCCGGACTTCCCGGCCCGGCTGGCGGCGGCCATCGGCCAGCTGGCGCGGGCGTCGCGCGGCCGGGCGATGGCGCTCTTCACCTCCAACGCGCTGCTCCGGCAGGTCTCCGAGCTGGTCCGGCCCGTGGTTGAGCCCGCCGGCATCGTCGTGCTCGCGCAGGGCATCGACGGGACGCCGCGCTGGATCACCGAGCAGCTCCGGGAGAACCACGAGACCCTCGTGCTCGGCAGCGCCAGCTTCTGGGAGGGGGTGGACATCCGGGGTGAGGCGCTGTCGCTCGTGATGATCACGCGACTGCCGTTCGATGTGCCGACCGACCCCGTGGCGCGGGCGCGCGCCGAGCAGTACGACGACCCGTTCAACCAGTACCAGGTGCCGGCGGCGATCCTCCGCTTCCGGCAGGGCTTCGGCCGGCTCATCCGCGACCGGCGCGACCGGGGCGTCGTCGCCGTATTCGACCGGCGCCTGTGGGAGAAGCGGTACGGGCGTCAGTTCATCGACTCGCTCCCGCCGTGCACCCGCTTCAAGGGCTCGACGCGCGAGGTCGCGGCGGCCATCGAGGCGTGGCTGGACCGGTGAGCGGCATCGCGGGGCCGCTGGCGTCACGGGGCGAACGGGTACACCTCGTCCCCGATGGCGCCGAACGACTGGCGGTCGTGCGGGCCGGCTCAGGAGCACCCGTCGGCCGCGTCGAGGTGCGTGAGGGGCTGGTCCCCGGCGAGCTCCTGATCTGGGAGCTGTGCATCGAACGGGAGCACCGCGGTTACGGCGCCGGCTCGGAGGCTGCGCGCCTGCTGGCGGGGGCCGCGAAGGCGGCCGGGTGGGCGGGCCTGCGGGCGCGCGCCCACCCCGAGTACGGACTTTCGGTGTACTTCTGGATTCGGATGGGCTTCCGGCCCCTCCACGGGGAGGGGCCGGAAGGCGGCATCTGGTTCGTGCGGGAGTTCCGGGGCTAGGCGTTCGCCCAGGCCGCCATCTTCGCCCGGAGGTTCCGGTCGAGCTCGTCGAGGAACTCCTCCGTCGTCAGCCAGGGGGTGTCGGGCGAGATGAGGATGGCGAGGTCCTTCGTCATCTTCCCGCTTTCGACCGTTTCGACGCAGACCTGTTCCAGTGTCTCCGCGAAGCGGGCGACCTCCGGGGTGCCGTCGAGCTTCGCGCGGAACGCGAGCCCGCGGGTCCAGGCGAAGATCGACGCGATGGGATTCGTGGAGGTCTTTTCGCCCCGCTGATGCGCCCGGTAGTGGCGGGTGACGGTCCCGTGCGCGGCCTCGGCTTCGCAGGTCTTCCCGTCAGGTGTCAGCAGGACCGAGGTCATCAGGCCGAGCGAGCCGAAGCCCTGCGCCACGGCGTCGGACTGGACGTCGCCGTCGTAGTTCTTGCAGGCCCAGACGTAGCCGCCTTCCCACTTGAGCGACGACGCGACCATGTCGTCGATGAGCCGGTGTTCGTAGGTCAGGCCGCGGGCGCGGAACTCCTCGGCGAACTCGGCATCGAACACCTCCTGGAAGATGTCCTTGAAGCGGCCGTCGTAGGCTTTCAGGATGGTGTTCTTCGTGGAGAGGTAGACCGGGTAGTTCCGCTCGAGGCCGTAGCGGAACGAGGCGCGGGCGAAATCCCGGATCGAGTCGTCGAAGTTGTACATGCCCATGGCGATGCCGGGGCCGTCGAACCTGGCGACTTCGAGTTCGATCGGCTCGCCGCCGCCTTCGGGCACCCAGCTGATGGTGACCTTGCCGGGGCCGGGCACGCGGAAGTCAGCCGCCCGGTACTGGTCGCCGTGGGCGTGGCGGCCGATGACGATCGGCTTCGTCCAGCCGGGGACGAGACGCGGGATGTTGCGGCAGATGATGGGTTCGCGGAAGACGACGCCGCCGAGGATGTTGCGAATGGTGCCGTTCGGCGACTTCCACATCTGCTTGAGGTTGAACTCTTTGACCCGCGCCTCATCGGGGGTGATGGTGGCGCACTTCACGCCGACGCCGTGCTTCTTGATGGCGTAGGCGGCATCGACGGTCACCTGGTCGTTGGTGGCGTCGCGGTGTTCGATGCCCAGGTCGTAGTACTCGAGCTGGATATCGAGGTACGGGAGGATGAGCTTCTCTTTGATGAAGTGCCAGATGATCCGGGTCATCTCATCGCCGTCGAGTTCGACGACCGGGTTCTTGACCGTGATTTTCTGCATGGCTTGGACCTCCTCGGTCAGGCGCCCGGCTGGGCGGCGATTTGGCGGAGCACGTAGGGCAGGATGCCGTCGTGCCGGTAGTAATCGAGTTCGACCGGGGTGTCGATCCGGCACAGCGTCTTGAAGGTGACCGTCGAACCGTCGTCGCGGCGGGCGGTGACTTCGAGGATGGCGCGAGGCGCGAGGCCGTCGGCGATGCCGCGGATGGTGAACACCTCGGTGCCGGCCAGGCCGAGCGATTCGCGGTTCTCGCCGGGGAGGAACTGGAGCGGCAGCACGCCCATGCCGACGAGGTTGCTGCGGTGGATGCGCTCGTACGATTCGGCGATGACGGCGCGGACGCCGAGGAGCTTGACGCCCTTTGCCGCCCAGTCGCGCGAGGAGCCGGTGCCGTACTCCTTCCCGGCGATGACGAGCAGGGGCACGCCCTCCTGCCGGTACTTCACCGAGGCGTCGAAGATGGTCATCTCCTCGCCGTCGGGCAGGTGGCGGGTCACGCCGCCTTCGGTGCCGGGAGCGAGCAGGTTGCGGAGGCGGATGTTCGCGAACGTGCCGCGGACCATCACCTCGTCATGCCCGCGGCGGGCGCCGTACTGGTTGAAGTCTTCGCGGGCAACGCCCATCTCGCGGAGCCATGCGCCGGCCGGGCTGTTGGGGCTGATGTTGCCGGCGGGCGAGATGTGGTCGGTGGTGACGGAATCGCCCACCATGACGAGCACCCGCGCGCCTTCGATGTCGGTGAGCGGCGGCGGCGTCATAGAGAGGTTGTCGAAGTAGGGCGCCTTCTTGATGTAGGTCGAGCGCGGGTCCCATGCGAACAGGTCGCCGGAGGGCGTCGGGAGGTTCCGCCAGCGCTCGTCTCCTTTGAAGACGTCCGCGTACTTCCGCCGGAACATCTCGGAACGGACCGACGTGCGGATGGCGGCTTCGACCTCGGCCTGCGAGGGCCAGATGTCGGCGAGGTAGACGGGCTTCCCGTCGCTCCCCGTGGCGATCGGTTCGGTGGCGAAATCGATGTCCATCCGGCCGGCGAGGGCGTAGGCGACGACGAGCGGCGGCGAGGCGAGGTAGTTGGCGCGCGTGTCGGGGTTGACGCGCCCTTCGAAGTTCCGGTTGCCGGAGAGTACGGCCACGGCGACGAGGTCGTTTTGCCGGATGGCGTCGCTGATGTGGGGGTCGAGCGGGCCGGAGTTGCCGATGCAGGTCGTGCAGCCGTAGCCGACGAGGTTGAAGCCGAGCCGGTCGAGGAAGGGCGTCAGACCGGCCTCCGCGAGGTATTCGGTGACGACCTGCGAGCCGGGCGCGAGGCTCGTCTTCACCCACGGCGGGGTCGTAAGGCCGCGCTCGACCGCCTTCTTCGCGAGGAGCCCGGCGCCGAGCATCACCTCCGGGTTGGAAGTGTTGGTGCAGCTCGTGATCGCCGCGATGACGACGGAGCCGTGGCGGAGTTCGAAGGTGGCGCCGTCGTGCACCGTCGCGGTCGCGGTGAGCTTCTCGGGCGGCACCATCGCGGCGAGGTTCCGCTCCCAGTCGGCCTTCGCCTCGCGCAGCGGCACGCGGTCCTGCGGCCGGCGGGGGCCGGCGATGGAGGGTTCGACGTCGCCGAGGTCGAGTTCGAGGGTGTCGGAGAAGACGGGGTCCGGCGTATCGTCGGTGCGGAAGAGGCCTTGCGCCTTGCAGTAGGCCTCGACGAGCTGGACGAGGTGCTCATCGCGGCCGGTGAAGCGGAGATACGCGAGCGTCTCCTCGTCGACCGGGAAGAAGCCCATGGTCGCGCCGTATTCGGGCGCCATGTTCGCGATGGTGGCGCGGGCGGCGAGGGGAAGGCCGGTGAGACCGGTGCCGTAGAACTCGACGAACTTCCCGACGACGCCGCGCTCGCGGAGCATCTGGGTGACGCGCAGGACGAGGTCGGTGCCGGTCGCACCTTCCCGGAGCTTGCCGGTCAGCCGGAAGCCGACGACTTCGGGGATGAGCATGGCGACCGGCTGGCCGAGCATCGCGGCCTCGGCTTCGATGCCGCCGACGCCCCAGCCGAGGACGCCGAGGCCGTTCACCATCGTGGTGTGGGAGTCGGTGCCGACGAGCGTGTCCGGGTAGGCCTGCAGCTCGCCGTCGACCTCGTTCGTGAAGACGACCGAGGCCAGGTACTCGAGGTTGACCTGGTGGACGATGCCTGTGCCGGGCGGCACGACGCGGAAGTTCCGGAAGGCCTGCTGGCCCCAGCGGAGGAACTGGTAGCGCTCGCGGTTCCGTTCGAACTCGATTTCGACGTTCTTCTCGAACGCGTCCGGGGTCGCGTAGCGGTCGACCTGCACCGAGTGGTCGATGACGAGGTCGACGCGCTGGAGGGGATTGATCCGCCCGGGGTCGCCGCCGAGCGCCACGATGGCGTCGCGCATCGAAGCCAGGTCGACGACGACAGGGACACCGGTGAAGTCCTGCAGGAGCACGCGGGCCGGGGTGAAGGCGATCTCGCGGTCGTTGCCGGAATTGGGCACCCAGCCTGCGAGGGCGGCGATGTCATCGGCCGTCACGGCGCGGCCGTCTTCGAGGCGGAGCAGGTTTTCGAGCAGGATCTTGAGCGAAAACGGGAGCCGGTCGACGCCGGTGAAGCCGCGTTCGCGAAGGGCATCGAGCGCGAAGTACGTGTAGGTGGCGCCCCCGGCGGAAAGGACGCGCCGAGCGCCGAACGAATTGGGGTGAGCCATCGAAACCTCCAGGGCGAGTGACGGGGTGATTACGGTTGGCGCGGCCGGCGGTGCGGCGCGCGGCTACCTGGAGGAAAACGGCGGACCGGTGCCCATGTCCCAAGCCTCCTTCCACACATGTGGCGGTACTTGGGCCCTTTCCCGGACGGGAGCCGGGGAACCATCCGGCCGAGTTCCGCGACTTCTCCCCGGGGAGGAGGAGACCGTTGGGCCCGGATCGGCGCTGAACGAGATGGCCAATGCCAAGTATACCCCCGGCCCGCAGTTCCGCGCCCGCCGAAGGCCCCGGGCCGGTCCCGTGCGCATGCGACGCGGGAATCATCGTCGCCGGTTAATGACAGCGCGCGGGCGAACCTGTTACTCTCGAACCGGTAACCAGGTTCCATCGGCCTCACGGAGAGGTCATCTCGCCAGTCCCGGAAACGCTCGATGACCGCAGGTTCCACGAATTCTTGGAGGGTCATCGAGTGTCCTTCGCGGATAAAACGCTCGTCTGTGTCGATTGCAGCGAGTCCTTCACCTTCACCGCAGGCGAGCAGGAGTTCCACGCTTCGAAAGGGTTCACGCAGGAGCCGCGGCGCTGCCCGTCCTGCCGGCGGGCCAGGAAGGGCGTGCAGGGCGGCGGCGCACCGGGGGCCGATTCGCGGCCGCCGCGCCAGCTCTACGACGCGGTCTGCGCCTCGTGCGGGAAGCCGGCCAAGGTGCCGTTCGAGCCGCGGAGCGGTCGGCCGGTCTACTGCAGCGACTGCTTCCAGCCGCAGCCGCGCGGCCTGAGCCACACGGCCGGCCGGCCGGCGGGCCGCGAGCCGCGCAGCGGCGGGTTCAGCAGCTGGGGCGACTTCGAGCCGATGGAGCGCGGCGGCGGCCGCGGCGGCCGCGGCTGGAACGACCGGAAGGGCGGCGGCAAAGGCCGCCGCTGGTAATCCGGCTTCTGCGCGAGCCCCGGCGTCCCCCGCTGGTATGATGCGGCCGGGGGCCCGTAGCTCAGCGGTGAGAGCAGTCGGCTCATAACCGATCGGTCCCGGGTTCGAATCCTGGCGGGCCCACCAGCGCGCCCTGCCTAAAGCGCCGCAAAACGGCCGCTCGGCTCCCGGGTCGGCGGACGATCGGCCGTGATGCGCGCGCGATGCTTCGGAACACGCTAACCTTTGCCCGGAAGCACCGCGGCCGACCCGGCCGCATGGAGGAGACAGCACCGATGCCGATCAGCCGCCCCATCGAACCGCTCGCCGCAACCGACGAGGAGCTCCGCAAAGCGCTCGAGGACGCGTTCCTGCCGGCGCTCCTGCCGGCGCTCGCCCAGGCCACTGGCGATTTCTCGATCCTGCGCGAATCGCTCCGGCCGCCCGGGGTCGCGCCGGGTGTGCAGCAGGGCGGGATGACGCCGACCCAGCAGGCGGAGGCGCGCGAAGTGGCGTTCGAGGCGCTGAAGAAGCTCCGCGACGGGGAGATCTCGCCGAACTCGCTTCCGATCGAGGAGGCGCTGCTCCGCATCACGGCGTGGATGACGGGCTCGCCGGCCTCGGAGGACTACATTCCGCTGCTGCTCGAAGAGCTGGCGCCGGAGGGGCAGGACCCGCGCGCGCCCTCGTGGCAGAAGGACCCGGCGCTCCCGTTCAAGGTCGTCATCATCGGCGCCGGGATGTCGGGGATCCTCGCCGGCATCCGGCTGAAGCAGGCCGGCATCCCCTTCACGATCCTCGAGAAGAACCACGACGTCGGCGGCACGTGGCTGGAGAACACCTACCCGGGCGCGCGTGTCGACGTTTCGAACGCGTTCTACAGCTATTCGTTCGCCCAGAAGATCGACTGGCCGACGCACTACTCGACCCAGCCGGTCCTGCTGGACTACTTCCGCGAGTGCGCGCGGGAGTTCGGCGTGCGGGAGCACGTCGAGTTCAACACGGAAGTCACGCTCCTCGAATGGGACGACGACCGGGCCGAGTGGAACGTCCACGTGCGGCGGGCTGACGGCAGCGAGGAGGTGCTGCGGGCGAACGCCGTCATCAGCGCCGTCGGCCAGCTGAACCGGCCCAAGATTCCCGATATCCGCGGGCTCGAGCGGTTCCGCGGTCCGCAGTTCCACTCCGCGCGCTGGGACCATTCGGTCGACCTCGCTGGCAAGCGCGTCGCGGTCATCGGCACCGGCGCGAGCGCGGCGCAGTTCATCCCCGAGGTGGCGAAGGTCGCCGGCGAGGTCGTCATCTTCCAGCGAACCCCGAACTGGTACGTGCCGGTGCCGCACTACCACGATGAGGTGCCCGCGGGGCTGCAGTGGCTCTTCGCCCACGTGCCGCACTACGCGCACTGGTATCGCTTCTGGCTGTTCTGGAACACGACCGACGGCCTGCTCGCCGCCGCGAAGGTGGACCCGAACTGGACCGACAAGAGCCGCTCGGTGGGCCCGGAGAACGAAAACCTGCGGCTCCTGCTCACGGCCTACCTGCAGATGCAGTTCGCCGATCGCCCCGACCTCCTGCCGAAGGTGATGCCCGACTACCCGCCGGCCGCCAAGCGGCTGATCCTCGACAACGGCATCTGGGCGCAGACCCTCAAGCGGCCGAACGTGAAGCTCGTCACGGAGAAGATCCGCGAGGTAACGGAATCGGGCGTCGTGACCGAGGACGGCACCGAATACGCGTCCGACGTGCTCATCTACGGCACCGGGTTCCAGGCCTCGAAGTTCCTGACGCCGATGCGCGTGCTCGGCCGGGGCGGCAAGGATCTCCACCGCGAGTGGGACGGCGACGCCCGCGCCTACATGGGCATCACGGTGCCCGACTTCCCCAACTTCTTCATGCTCTACGGCCCGAACACCAACATCGTCGTGAACGGCAGCATCATCTACTTCTCCGAGTGTGAAGTGCAGTACGTCATGGGCTGCCTGAAGATGCTCTTCGACCGCGGGGAGCGCGCGCTCGACGTCCGCAAGGACGTGCACGACGCCTACAACGAGAAGATCGACCGCGCGAACCTCGAGCGCGTCTGGGGCGTGGCGACCGTGAACAGCTGGTATCGGAACGAGAAGGGCCGCTCTGCCCAGAACTGGCCCTTCAACCTCATCGAATACTGGCAGCAGACGCGGGAGCCGAACCCGGCCGACTACGAGTTCATCCGCGAACGGGCGCTCGCCGGCGGCGACTGACCCGCTTCCTCGAGTCCGTCACGCAGGGCCCGCGCCGAGCGCTTCGGCGCGGGCTTTTCCGATCGCAGCCGCCGCTTCGGCCGCCGACAGGACGGCGCTTTCGCCGCCCCGGCGGAACCGCAGTTCGACGCCGCCGCGCTCGAGCGACCGCGGGCTCACGGTCACCCGCGCCGGCATACCGAGAAGGTCGGCATCCTTGAACTTGATGCCCGGCGAATCATCCCGGTCGTCGACGAGCGCTTCGAGGCCGTGCGCCGCGAGGGATGATTCGACCTGGCGAAGCGCCTCCGCGACCACGGACTCGCCGGCGCCGATAGAGACGACGTGTGCATCGAACGGCGCCACTTCCCACGGCCAGGCAATCCCGTCGGCATCGTGGTTCGCCTCGATGATGGCGGCGAGCATCCGCTCGACGCCGATGCCGTAGCAGCCCATGACGCAGGGCCGGCGCTCCCCGGACTCGTCGAGGTAGTAGACGCCCATCTTTTCGGCGTAGAGCGTGCCGAGTTTGAAGACGTGGCCCATCTCGATGCCGCGGCGGGTTTCGAGCGGCGACCCGCATGCCCGGCAGGCGTCGCCGGCGCGCGCGAGGGCAATCTCGGCGACGAGGGTCGCCTGCCAGTCGCGGCCGTGATTCAGGTTCCGCAGGTGGTAGTCCGGCTCGTTCGCGCCGCCGACGAGGTTGACCGCCTCGACGGCGCTCGTGTCCGCGACGATCGGCATGCCGCTGATACCGGCCGGGGAGGCGCTCCCCGCCACGAGGCCCAGCTCCCGCACGGTCGCGTCATCCATCGGTTCGACGTCGCGCGCGCCGAGGGCGTTCTTCAGCTTCACTTCGTTGACCTCGAGGTCGCCCCGGATGGCGACGAAGACCGGCTTGCCATCGGCGCGGTAGAAGACGGCCTTGAGCGTCTGGCGCGGTTCGACGCCGAGGAACGCCGCGACTTCGGCGATGGTGCGCTTGCCCGGGGTGTGGACGCGCTCGGCCGGGGCGGGCTCGCCCGGGACCGGCGGCGGCGGGACGAATTCGGCCTTCTCGGCGTTCGCGGCGTAGCCGCAGCCGGGGCAGAGCAGGATGGTGTCCTCGCCGGAGTCGGTGAGGAAGACGAACTCCTGGCTGTCTTTGCCGCCGATGGCGCCGGAGTCGGCGGCGACGGGCACGACCGGCACGCCGGCCCTGCGGAAGATGCGCTGGTAGGCAGCGAATGCCGCATCGTAGGAGGCGTCCAGCGTGTCCCATCCGGTATCGAAGCTGTAGGCGTCCTTCATCGTGAATTCGCGCAGCCGGATGAGGCCGCCGCGGGGCCGGGGCTCGTCGCGGAACTTCGTCTGAATCTGGTAGAGCGTGACGGGGAGGTCGCGATAGCTCTGGATCGTCCGGGAGGCGAGGTAGGAGATGACCTCTTCGTGGGTGGGGCCGAGGGCGAACTCCCGCTCCTTGCGGTCCGTGAGGCGGAAAAGGGTCTGCCCCATGAGAGCGGCGCGGCCGCTCTGCTCCCAGAGCTCGATGGGGTGCAGCGCCGGGAGGTGGACTTCGAGCGCCCCGGAGGCGTTCATCTCCTCGCGGATGATGCGCTCGATGTTGCGGACCACGCGCCAGCCGAGGGGCGTGAAGCAGTAGAGGCCGGCGGCGAGCGGCACGACGAGGCCGGCGCGGAGCAGGAGCCGGTGGCTCGTCAGCTCCGCCTCGGCCGGGGCTTCGCGGAGCGTCTTCACGAGCAGCTGGCGCATGCGCATGGGCATCCTCCCGGGTGGGTCGAGGCTCAACGTTGGCCGCCGCTCGCCCTTTCGGTCAAGCCCGGCGCGGGCGGGCGAGGTCGTTGGTGTCGAGGATGAGGGTGACCGGCCCGTCGTTCACGAGCTCGACCTCCATCTCGGCGCCGAAAACGCCTTCTTCGCACGGGATGCCGAGGCCCCGTACCGCCTCGACGAACGCCCGGTAGACCGGAAGCGCAGCGGGGCCGGGAGCAGCGGCTTCGAAGGACGGCCGCCGGCCGCGGCGCACGTCGCCGTAGAGGGTGAACTGGCTGACGCAGAGGATGGCGCCGCCGACTGCGGCGAGGTCGAGATTCATGCGGCCATCGGAGTCGTCGAAGACGCGGAGGCCTGCGACCCGCTGCGCGAATGCGCGGGCGCTCTCGGCCGTATCGCCGTGGGTGACGCCGAGCAGGACGAGGAGGCCGCGGTCGATGGCAGCGACGGTTTTGCCGCCGGCCCGGACCTCCGCGCGGCAGACGCGCTGCACGACGGCCCTCATGGGGCGGAGGCTGCGGCCGGGAGCGGGATCAGGTCCTGCACGGCGCGCGCGACTCGCTCCTGCGTCGCGGGGTCGAGCACCGCCTCGGGATAGCCGTCGCCGGTTTCGATTTCGAGCCGGAGGAGGTAGCCGGTAACGGCGGCCATGAAGAGGTCGACGAGCGCCGCGGCGCGCGGCCCGGCGGCGGCGAAATGCTCGTGGAGCGCCTGCCGCCAGCGGGCGCGGGAGGCGTTGCGCAGGGCCGTGGCGGTCGCATCGGAACGGAGCACTTCGCGCGCGACGAGGCGGAGGTAGGAGAAGTTCCGCGCGGAAAGGCGCATGGTCGCGATGACGAGGTCGGCGATGCGCTCCGGGGTCAGCTGAGCGCCGGGTTCGGCCCGCGGGAATTCGCCGGAGGGCCCCTCCGACCAGAGCGCCTCGAGGAGGTGCCGCTTGGTCGGGAAGTAGTAGAAGACGGCGGCATCGGAAAGGCCGCAGCGGCTGGCGATGGAGCGCACGGACGTGCCATCGAAGCCGTCGCGCGCGAAGGCGTCCATCGCAACGGCGAGGATGCGGGCGCGGGTCTCGTCCCCTCGCGTGGATTCGCTCCCGAGGCTCCCCGGGTCACGCGCCACAGCGCGCCTCCATGCCGATCGCGCAGCGGATGAAGAACCGGACCCGCTCGCGGAAGACCGGCTGGCGGAGGACATCACCGGCCGTATTGCCGTACGTCATGACGGCGTCCCAGAGCATGCCGGACAGTGTGTGGAAGAGCCGGTCGGCCGCCGCCTCGATATCGCCGCCATAGGACGCGGACCGGAGGATGCGTTCGACTTCGCCGCGGTAGCGCGCTTCGCCGTCGCGGAGATAGGCAACCGACGCCGGGTCGCCGCGGAGCTGCTGCTGGAGCATCGCGCGGACGAGGGCGGCGTTTTCCGCCCACCAGTCGAACATCGCGGCGAGGACATCGACGGCTTCGTCGAGGGTTCGCGCAACCGGAGAGACCCGGTACTCCGGCTGCACCATGAGGGCGCGAAAGAGGTCGTACTTCCCGGGGAAGTAGTAGTGGACCGCCGGGTCGCTGACGCCAGCCCGGTTCGCGATCATCCGGATGGAGGTGCCGTCGAAGCCGCGCTCGGCGAAAAGCTCGCGGGCGACTTGCAGAATGCGGTTGCGGGTGGCGACGGCCTCCGGGGTCCGCGGTTCGCGCGCCAGTGGGAGCTCGTTCGCCATGGGCGAAGTATAGCCCCGCCACGGGTGACGGCGAAGATGAGTAAATCGTTGAATAGGGTCAGGAAGCGGCTGCCGCCTCGCCGGTCGACTCGCTGGCGGTCGACGTGCTCGCAGCAGCGTCTGACTCGGAGGCCGAGCCGGCGGAATCGCTCAGCGCGGACTGCTTGTTGCGGCTGTCGGTGATGTACCAGCCGCTCCCTTTGAAGACGATAGGCGGCGCATGGAGCACGCGCTTGGCGGTGCCTTTGCCGCACTCTTCGCAGGTGTGGGTCGTCGGCGCATCGAAGCCCTGGCGGAGTTCGTACCTCGCGTCACAGGCCGGGCAGTGGTACTCGTAGGTCGGCAACGGTGCACCTCGGAGATGAGATCGGCGTGAACTCATGATTCGGCGCTTAGCACTCCCCTGTCAAGAGTGCTAAGGGACCGGGAAGCGGGAGGGCGGTAGAATGGCGGCGGAGAGGTGCCCGAGTGGCTGAAGGGAACCGTCTTGAAAACGGTCGTGGGGCAACCCACCGTGGGTTCGAATCCCACCCTCTCCGCCACCCGGTCTCCCGGCTTTCGCGCAGAACCCCCTGCGGGCGTACCCTGTTCCGCAGCGGGGTGTAGCTCAGCCTGGCAGAGCGCCTGGTTTGGGGCCAGGAGGTCCCGCGTTCGAATCGCGGCACCCCGACCATCCAGCCGGCGGGGCATCCGGTTTCGCCGGGCCGCCCGCCGCCGGGGCCGCACTACGGGGCAACGAGATGAGTGACGAGTACGGTGTCGATCTCGACGAAGTCTTCCGGGTCATCGATACCGCCGAGGTGCTCGTCGTGCGGTTCCACTTCATCGACCGGCGCCTGCTCGTCGATTTCCGCACCCGGCCGGGCGTCGAACCGCTCATCCGGGTCGTACCCCGCGCCGAATCGGTGGAAGAGCGGTTCCGCTCCATCAAGCGGCTGCGGCCCGAGTTCCCGCTGCCCGAGCGGGTCCTGACCTTTCACTGGCCGCGGTCCGTCCCGGTCTTGCTCGCCAGCGGGGCCTGGCAGCGGCTCGTGGACCGCGCCTCCGCGCTCGGTTCCGACGAAACGACGGACGCGTGCGCCCGCGCGCTCGAAGAGCTGATGTCGCTGGAGCGAAAGGAAGTCATCGGCGCCATCACCGGGGCGTCGCACTACCAGACGCTCTGGGAGCGGCCCGCCCGGTGACGCGCGTCATCGACCTCCGCAGCGACACGGTCACGAAGCCGACGCCCGCCATGCGCGCCGCGATGGCCGCTGCGGAGGTCGGCGATGACGTCTTCGGCGATGACCCGACGGTAAACCGCCTCGAGGCTCGCGCTGCTGAGGCGGTCGGCAAAGAGGCCGCGCTCTTCGTCCCCTCCGGCACGATGGCGAATCTCGTCGCGCTGTTGACCCATTCGAACCCGGGCGACGAGGTCATCCTCGGGGACCAGTCGCACATCTTCCAGTACGAAGTGGGCGGCGCGGCGCGAATCGCCGGGCTCGTGACCCGGACGCTGGCGAACCGCCCGGACGGCACGCTCGACCCGGAGGAGCTGCGGGCTGCCATCCGGCCGGAAACGATCCATTCGCCGGGGAGCCGCCTCCTCTGCCTCGAGA
This sequence comes from Tepidiforma sp., assembly GCF_026419595.1. NCBI lineage: Bacteria > Bacillati > Chloroflexota > Tepidiformia > Tepidiformales > Tepidiformaceae > Tepidiforma > Tepidiforma sp. The sequence goes on from NZ_JANZZD010000003.1 coordinate 26,410, forward strand.
ACACGCACAACCGGTGCGCCGGCGCAGCACTGCCGCCTGCGGCCGTCGCCGGGCTGGCGGAGATTGCCCGCCGACGCGGCCTCGCGGTCCACCTCGACGGGGCGCGGATTTTCAACGCTGCGGCGGCCCTCGGGGTAACGGCCGCTGAGCTCGCCGCGCCGTGCGATTCGATCTCCTTCTGCTTTTCGAAGGGCCTCGGCGCGCCCGTCGGGTCCGTGCTCTGCGGGAAGCGCGAGTTCATCGACCGGGCGCGCCGGTTCCGGAAGCTCCTGGGCGGCGGCATGCGGCAGGCGGGCGTGCTCGCAGCGGCCGCCCTCTACGCGCTGGACAATCACATCGAACGCCTGCCCGAAGACCACACGAACGCCCGCCGACTGGCGGAAGGGCTTGCGGCCCTCGGTCCGTTCCGGCCGATTCTGCCGCAGACGAACATCGTCGTCGTCGACGTGCTCGAAGGCCGGGTCGACGACTGGCTTGCCGCCTTCGCCGCGGAGGGCGTGCTCGCGGTCGCGTTCGGGCCGGGCCGATTCCGGATGGTGACGCACCTCGATGTCAGGAGTGCTGACGTCGATGAGGCGCTCACCCGCATCACACGCATCGTTGGAGCCAGGCACCGTTGAACATTCCGATTCGTCTTCTCGTCCCGGCGGTTGCGGCCGCCGCGCTGCTCACCGCCGCCTGCGGCTCGCAGGAGGAGCCCCCGGCGGAGCGGGTCTTTCTCGGACCGCCGTGGACGGGCGACGAGCGCTACACCTACGACCTGCTCGCGAGCGGGCGCGAACCGTACGGCACCTGCATCCTCGAAACCGACGTCGAATCCGCGCCGGGCGTGACGACACTGAGCCGCCTGTGCAGCGACGAGCCGGGCCCGCACCGCGACGACGGGACCGCGGAGGTGGACGGCCAGACGCTGGAGCCGCTGCGCTCGACCCGGGTGCAGACGGACGCAGAGAAGAACCGCCGCATCTCGTTCACCGCGACCTACGAGTACCCCATCGTGAAATTCCAGGCAGATGAAAACGGCAAGTTGCGGCAGACCGAGCGCGACTTGCCGCAGCCGACGGCATCGAACCCCGACCCGGCCTACTACGACGACGAAACGATGCTCTGGCTGGTCCGCGGCATCGAACTCCGGACCGGCTACCAGGGCACCTACCGCAACGTCTCCGCGGCCACTGGCGCGGTCTTCGACGTGAAGCTTCGGGTCGAGGGCGAGGAGGAGGTGACGGTGCCGGCGGGGACGTTCCGGACCTGGAAGATTCGCATCAGCACCTCGACGATCACCCAGTTCGCCTGGGTCGAGGCCGAGGCGCCGCACCGGGTCATCAAGGCGCGCGTGCATGGCCTGCAGGACGTCGACTACGTGCTGAGCGGCAGCGAACGACCCTAACGAAAGCAAGCAGGACGGGGCCAGCCGGGCCGGGGTATGCTGCCGTCCGGCGCCGGTGCTGCCCCCTCGCCGGGCGCCGAGTAACCCGTAGCGCGATGGGACCACGGAGGCTGAACGGTGGACCGTTTCGGGGGTTTGCTTTGCTTGACACCGGTGGTGCCGGTCACGAAGATGCACCAACGCCTTTACCAGCCAGTCGGCCAGCCAATCGAATAGCCCATATGCCATCCGTCTTCGTCATCAGCCGGGAACCTCGCATGCGCGCCGCGGTCGCCGACTACCTCCGCGACCGCGGGTACGATGCGGCGACCGCGGGCAGCTACGACCAGGCGATGGAGGTGCTCGGCGAGCGCTGGTTCGATGCGCTGGTCGTGGACGTGCAGGGGTTGCCGCGGGGCGAATCGGGCGCGACGTTTGCCCAGTTCAACCAGTGGCTGGCGCTCGCGTTGCACCGGCAGCCGCCATCGATGATCTACCTGCTCCACAAGGGCGCGCGCCGTCCGCACTTCCGGATCGAAGGCGCGGTCATCAAGAAGCCGTTCCCGCTCGAGGCCCTCGGCGAGGCCCTCCGCGAGTGCATCGGTCTGCCGGGGCGCGACCACCGGGAACGCGGCCTCGACCTCGACCTCGCCTCGAACACGCTGCGGTGCGGCGAACGGCAAGTCCACCTTACGAACATCGAGGCCACACTGCTCGCATACTTGATGGAGCACGAGGGCGAAACGCTCCATCCCCGCGATCTGCTCGTCGACGTGTGGCAGTACCACGATGCCGCCGGCGCGAGCACGCTCGTGCGCGCCCACGTGAGCAACCTGCGGCGGAAGCTGCGGGAGGTGCTCGGGACGGGCGACGCCATCCAGACGATCCGGGGCAAGGGCTACCGGTTCATCGCCTGACGCTGTGAGGTGACACGCGCATGAAGCTCGGTCTCAACATCGGCTACTCCGGCGCGCGCATTGAGCTGCCGCTGGAGCTGATTCGTTACGCCGAATCGCTGGGGTACGACTCGGTCTGGACTGCCGAGGCTTACGGTTCGGACGCGGTGACGCCGCTCGCCTACCTGGCGGCGCTGACGAGCCGCATCCGCCTCGGCACCGCCGTGATGCAAATCCCGGCGCGCACGCCCGCGATGACCGCGATGACGATGTCCACCCTCGACCAGCTCTCGGGCGGCCGGGTGATGGTCGGCCTCGGCCTGAGCGGCCCGCAGGTGGTCGAAGGCTGGCATGGAGTCCCCTACGGCCGCCCGGCGGTCCGGATGCGGGAATACGTGCAGATCCTGCGCAAGATTTGGGCCCGGGATGAGCCGGTCAGCTTCGACGGGGAGGAGTGTCAGCTGCCTTACCGCGGCCCGGGTGCGACCGGGCTGGGCAAGCCGCTGAAGAGCATCCTGCACGGCCGGCAGCTGCCCGTGTACCTCGCGACGATGGGGCCGGTCAACATCCGAACGACGGCCGAACTCGCCGACGGCTGGCTCCCCATCTGGTTCTCGCCCAGGCGGATGCCGATGTTCCGGCCGCACCTCGAAGAGGGCTTCCGGCGGGCCGGCAACGGCAAGAGCTGGAAAGACTTCGATATCGCGGCCGGCTGCACCGTCGCAATCGGCGACGACGTCGGCGCGCTGCTCGCCGCGCAGAAGCCCTTCCTCGCGCTCTACATCGGCGGGATGGGCGCCCGCGAAAAGAATTTCCATAACGAAATGGCGATCAAGTACGGTTACGGCGACGCCGCGAAGCGGATCCAGGAGCTGTATCTCGCCGGGCGAAAGCGCGAGGCCGAGGAAGCTGTCCCGGATGAGCTGGCCGACGAGATGTCGCTCGTCGGGCCGGTCGCGCGCATCCGCGAACGATTCCGCGACTGGGAGGACGCCGGCGTCACGACGCTGCTCGTGCAGTCGCGGCAGCCCGAGGCGCTCCGCTTGATGGCGGAGCTGACCGGGGCCGACCGCGGTGCGGCGGTCCAGGGTTAAGGCGCGGCGGCGGCCCGCTCGGGGGCCCGCTCGTACTTCCGCACCGGCGTGAGGACGATCGGCGCGAGCGGCGGCGCATCGAACGAGGCGATGACGCGCTCTTCGGGCGCCGGGCCGTAGGTGGTCGTGCGCTGGCGCGGCGTGCGGCCCATCGCGCGGATGAGCCGCTCCATCTCTTCCGGCGGCAGCTCCTGGCCGAAGCCTGCGCCTGCCGCGCGCGAGATGCTCTCGTTCATCAACGTCCCGCCCATGTCGTTGACGCCGGCATCGAGGCACGCCCGGACGCCTTCGGGGCCCATCTTCACCCACGAAACCTGGATGTTCGTGATGTAGGGGTGCAGGGCGAGGCGCGCCACGGCGTGCATCAGCACCGCCTCGCGGAACGTCGGCCCGCGGCGGGCGCGGCCCTTCAGGTAGATCGGAGCCTCCATGTGGACGAACGGGAGCGGGACGAACTCGGTGATGCCGCCGGTTCGCTTCTGGAGGTCGCGCAGGGCGACGAGGTGGCGCGCCCAGTTCCGGGGATGGTCGATGTGGCCGTACATGATGGTCGAGGTCGTCCGAAAGCCGACCCGGTGCGCTTCTTCGACCACGCGGAGCCACTGGTCGGTCGAGAGCTTGTCCGGGCAGAGGGTGACGCGGACTTCGTCGTCGAGGACCTCAGCGGCGGTGCCCGGGAGCGTCCCGAGGCCCGCTTCGCGCAGCCGGAGCAGGAATTCCCGCACCGTGATGCCGAGCGTCTCTGCGCCCTGCGCCACTTCGAGCGGCGAGAAGGCGTGGATGTGGAGGCCCGGGACGGCCTGCTTCACGGCCTGGAGGATGCGCAGGTAGGTCGCGCCGGTGTATTCCGGGTGGATGCCGCCCTGCATGCAGACTTCGGTCGCCCCGCGCTCCCACGCTTCGCGGGCGCGGCGGACGATTTCGCCCGTGTCGAGGTCGTACGGGGTGCCGCGGAGGCTTTCGCTCAGCTTGCCCTTGGCGAAGGCGCAGAACTGGCAGCGGAAGTAGCAAATGTTGGTGTAGTTGATGTTCCGGTTGACGACGTAGCTGACGACGTCACCGTTGACCGCGGCGCGGAGGCGGTCGGCGGCCTCGCAGACGAGGTGGTAGTCGTCGCCGCGGGCGTGGAAGAGCCGTTCGATTTGTGCTTCGGTCAGGTCTTCCCCGGCTTCGCGGGCGGCGAGGATGGCGCGGACCTCGGCGGTCGATGTGTCGATGCGGCGGGCCGGGTCGAGCTTCCGGGGGATGTCGGCCGGGGGCGGCGCGGCCGCAGCGTCGCCGGGCGACCAGTCGTCCATGCGGGCGAAGCCCTCGGCGTCGATGGCGCGGATGACGGCGGTGCGCAGCGCCGGGTCCTGCCAGCGCTCGGAGTCGAGGGCATACGCAGGGTAGACCGGGAGCCGCTCGATGAGCACCTTGCCGCACTCGGCCGTGCGCCGGCGGAGCTGTTCGAGGTGCGGCCAGGGCGCCTCCGGGTTGACGTGGTCCGGGGTCACGGGCGAGACGCCGCCCCAGTCGTTGAGGCCGGCGGCGACGAGCCGCGGGTAGTCGTCGTAGCTGAGGTTCGGCGGCGCCTGGATGTTCATCTCCGGCCCGAAGATGATGCGGGCGACGGCCAGCGACCAGAGGAGATCGTCGAGGTCCGGCTCCGGGGCGTCGGCCATCTTCGTGCCGGGCTTGGCGCGGAAGTTCTGGACGATGACCTCCTGGAGGTGGCCGTACTCGGCGTGCAGCCGCCGGAGGGCGAGGAGCGATTCGATCCGTTCGCGGCGGGTCTCGCCGATGCCGATGAGGATGCCGGACGTGAACGGCACTTGCTGGCGGCCGGCCTCGGCGATGGTGGCGAGGCGGACCGACGGGCGCTTGTCGGGCGAGCCGTAGTGGACGGCGCCTTTCTCGGTGAAGAGCCGCTCGGCCGCGCTTTCGAGCATGATGCCCTGGGACACCGAGACGCGCCGGAGCAGCGCGATCTCCTCCGCGGTCATGACGCCGGGGTTGGCGTGCGGCAGGAGGCCGGTCTCGCGGTAGACCAGTTCGGCCATGGCGGCGAGGTAGGCGATGGTCGTCCGGTAGCCCATCTCGTCCAGCTCGCGGCGGGCCGTGCGGTAGCGCAGCTCCGGCTTGTCGCCGAGCGTGAAGAGGGCTTCGCGGCAGCCTGCCGCCGCTCCGGCGCGGGCGATCTCCAGCACCTCGTCGGGCGTCATGTACGCGCGCTGACCGGGCTTCGGCGGTTTCGCGAACGTGCAGTAGTGGCAGGCGTCGCGGCAGAGCTGGGTGAGCGGGATGAAGACCTTGCGGGAGTAGGAGATGAGGTTCCGGTGGGCGCGGTCGCGGAGTTCCGACGCAGCGGCGAGGAGCGGTTCGAGGTCGGTTTCGTCGGCGAGGGCGAGCGCCTCGTCGTCAGAGGGCAGCGAGCCGGCGAGGACGCGGTCGAGGGTGGCGCGGGTGGTGGTGAGCATGGGTCGCCCCGGCGCGGGGTTTCGGAGTAACTTCATTTCTTGAACTTACCCCTGCGCGCGCGTAGCATAACGCAACCGATACCCGGAGGCCAGCCGTGTCCCAGCAGGTGCGCTGTCCCGTCGCCGCAACGCTCGAGCTCGTCGGGGACCGCTGGACGCTGCTCATCGTGCGCGACCTGCTCCGGGGCCGGCGGCGGTTCAACGAGCTCCGGGAGTCGGTCGAAGGCATCCCGCCGGCGGTGCTCGCGGCGCGGTTGCGGACGCTCGAGGGCGCGGGCGTGGTGGAGCGGCGGGCCTACCAGGACAGGCCGGCGCGGTTCGAATACCGGCTGACGCCGAAGGGCCACGCGCTCGGCGTGGTGGTCGGGGCGCTGGCGGACTGGGGCCAGCGGTACGCCGAGGCGGACCTCGCCCTCGTCGACCGCGAATGCGGCCACGGGCTGAGCGTCGTCTACCACTGCCCCACTTGCGAGCGGCAGGCGCCGCGCCGGCGGGTCCGGTTCGCGGGCCGGGGAGAGCACCCGTTGCCCTCCGGGGGGGCCGGGGCTACGCTGCCGGGATGACGCAGCCCTCCCGCCTCATCTACCTGCCGCCCGGGGTCGCCGCAGTGCCGGCCGCGCCGGTCACGAACAACGGCGCGCCCTTCGACCGCAACTTTTTCGAGAACGTGCTGCCGCCGGCGATCGCCGCGTTCTGTTCGCAGGTGAACTGTGAAGTGCCGGTGGTGGAGCTGACGACCATCGACGGCGTGCGACACTACGTGAACGGCATCAGCGGCGTCGCCGACCAGTGGGTCGCGCTCCAGACGTCGAGCCCGGACCACGAGCACCCGACCCAGGTGTTCATCCCCTACCAGACCATCTTTCGGGTCGAGATTCACCCGGAGCACGACGTCCGCCGGCACCGGCTGGGGTTCCTGACCGATGCGACGCGGCCAGCACAGGCGCAGGCCGGGCAGCGCGGGCGGGCGCGGCCGGCTGCGCAGAAGAGCGACTGACGAACATCTGTTCGCCGCTCCCGGGCTCTGGCACAATGGTCGGCGATGACTGCCTCATCCCCGGCCGCCGACCCGCTCGCGCCGTTCAGCAGCCCGGTTCGGTCGTGGTTCACCGGGGCGTTCCCTGCGCCGACGCCAGCGCAGGCGAAGGGCTGGGAGGCGATCGCATCAGGGGCGCACACGCTGTTGCTCGCGCCGACGGGGTCGGGCAAGACGCTCGCAGCGTTCCTCTGGTGCCTGGACCGGCTGGTGCAGCGGCCGCCGCTCCCCAACGGCCGGGATGGCAAGCCGCGCCGGGCCGGCGTGTCGGTGGTCTACGTTTCGCCGCTGAAGGCGCTCTCGTACGACATCGAGCGCAACCTGCGCGCGCCGCTCGCTGGCCTGCGCATCGCGGCTCTGCGCGAGGGACTGCCCGAGCCTGACATCACCGTCGGCGTCCGGACCGGGGACACGCCGGCGCGCGACCGCGAGGACTTCCGACGGCACCCGCCCGACATCCTCATCACCACGCCCGAGTCGCTGTACCTGCTGTTGACGTCGAAGGCGCGCGAGGCGCTCGCGACGGTGGAGACCGTCATCGTCGACGAGATCCACACGATGGCGTCGACCAAGCGCGGGGCGCACCTCGCGCTTTCGCTGGAGCGGCTGGAGCGGCTCACCGGCCGCGAATTCCAGCGCATCGGCCTCTCGGCGACCCAGCGGCCGCTCGACGAAGTGGCGCGCTACCTCGGCGGCGACCGGCCGGTGCGGGTGGTCGATGCCGGTTCGACGCGGCCGCTCGACCTCGAGGTCATCGTGCCGCTGGAGGACATGACGCGGCCGGCCGACTACGCGGGCCCCATCCCCGAGAGCGAACTCAGCCCCGAGCAGCGAACCTCCGTCTGGCCCGCCTTCTACCAGGAGATTCTTCAGCTCGTGCGGTCGCACCGGTCGACGCTGGTGTTCGTGAACAACCGCCGGCTCGCCGAGCGCATCGCCGCGCGCGTGAACGAACTGGCGGGCGAGACGCTGCTCAGGGCGCACCACGGCTCGGTCTCGCGCGAGCAGCGGTTCGCTATCGAGGAGCAGCTGAAGGCCGGCCAGCTGCCGGGGATCGTTTGCACGAGTTCGATGGAGCTCGGCATCGACATGGGTGCGGTCGACCTCGTCGTCCAGGTCGAATCGCCGAAGAGCGTCGCGAGCGGCCTGCAGCGGGTCGGGCGGGCAGGCCACCAGGTCGACGGTGTGAGCCGGGGTCGGCTGCTGCCGAAGCACCGCGCCGATCTGCTCGAATGCGCGGTCGTCGCGCGCCGGATGCGCGAAGGCGCCATCGAAGCGACGCACGTGCCGCGGAACCCCCTCGACGTCCTCGCGCAGCAGATCGTCGCGGCCTGCGCGGTCGAAGACCTGACGGTCGACGACGTCCTCGCGATGGCCCGGCGGAGCTACCCCTTCGCGACCCTGGGCCGGGAGCAGCTCGAGGGCGTTCTGGGGATGCTCGCCGGCCGCTACCCCTCGGACGAGTTCGCTGAACTCCGGCCGCGGGTGACCTGGGACCCCGACACGGGGGTGGTGAGCACCCGCCGCGATGCGAAGACGCTCGCCATCATCAACGCGGGCACCATCCCCGACCGGGGGCTCTACGGCGTGTACCTCGGCGAGGACGGGCCGCGCGTCGGCGAGCTGGACGAGGAGATGGTGTACGAAAGCCGGCCCGGCGAGACGTTTCTGCTCGGGGCGACGACGTGGCGGGTCGAACGCATCACCAGGGACCGCGTCATCGTCTCGCCGGCCCCGGGCCAGCCGGGGAAGATGCCGTTCTGGCGGGGCGACGGCGTCGGCCGCTCGGCCGAACTCGGGGAGGCCGTCGGCGCGCTGGTTCGCGCCCTCGAACGCCGGCGGGCAGACGAAGCCGCGGCGTGGCTGGAGCGGGAAACCGACCTCGAGGGCCGCGCCGCGCGGAACCTCGCCGCGTACCTCGCCGAGGAGCGGGAAGCGACGGGCTACCTGCCGACCGACCGCCGCATCGTGGTCGAGCGCTACCTCGACGAACTGGGCGACTGGCGCATCGTGGTGCTCTCGCCGTACGGCGGCCGCGTCCATGCGCCATGGGCGATGGCTGTCGAAGCCCGGCTGGCGGCAGCCGGGTTCGGCGAGACGCAGGTCATCTGGGGCGATGACGGCATCGCTATCCGAGCCGGCGGGGCCGAGGAGCCGCCGCCCACGGACCTCCTCTTCCCGCCGGCGGACGAGGTCGAGGACCTGGTGATCGAGCGGCTCGGCGGAACGGCACTGTTCGCCGGGCGGTTCCGCGAGAACGCGGGGCGCGCGCTGCTGCTCCCCCGGCGGCGGCCCGGCGCCCGCGCGCCGCTCTGGCTCCAGCGGCAGCGCGCGGCGGACCTGCTCGCGGTGGCGAGCAAGTACGGCTCCTTCCCCATCGTCCTCGAAACGTATCGGGAGTGCTTGCAGGACGTCTTCGATCTGCCGGCGCTGACGCGGCTCTTGCGCGCGGTCGAAGCGCGCGACATCGAAGTCCGCGAAGCAGCCGTCCGCGATGCCTCGCCATTCGCCCGCTCGCTGGCCCTGGAATACGTCGCCGCGTTCATGTACGAGGGGGATCTGCCGCTCGCCGAGCGAAAAGCCCAGGCGCTGACGCTCGACCGGGCGCTGCTCCGCGACCTCCTCGGCGAAGCGGACCTGCGGGAGCTGCTCGACCCCGAGGCGGTGGCAGCGGTCGAACTCGAGCTGCAGGGACTCGCAGGGGTCCGAAAGCCGGCCGACGCGGACGCCCTGCACGACCTGCTCCGGCGGCTGGGTGACCTCACGCTCGAGGAGGTCGCGGCGCGGGTGGCGGACCCGGCCGAGGCGGGGGCGCTGCTCCAGCAGCTGGCGGCGAGCGGCCGCGCCTGCGCTGTGCGCATCGCTGGCGAGGAGCGCTGGATCCCGGCCGAGGATGCCGCGCGTTACCGCGACGCCGTGGGCGCGGTCATCCCCCAGGGCGTGCCGGGCGCGTTTGCCCCGGCCGCGCCGGGTGCGCTCGGGTCGCTGCTCCTGCGGTATGCGCGCGCGCGTGCGCCCTTCGCGACGGCGGACCCCGCCGGGCGGTGGCGGCTGCCGCCGGCAATCGTGGCCGATGCGCTGGCGGCGCTCGAGGCCGAAGGGCGGCTGGTACGCGGGGAGTTTCGCCCCGGCGGGAGCGGTGATGAGTGGTGCCACCCGGAGGTGCTCCGGCTGATCAAGCGGCGGTCGATCGCGCGGCACCGGCGCGAAGTCGAGCCAGTCGATGGGGCGGCTTTCGCCCGCTTCCTGCCCGCGTGGCACGGGGTCCCGGGCAAGCTCGCCGGGCTGGACGGCCTCCGCGACGCCATCGCCCGGCTGGAGGGCTACCCGATGCCGGCTTCGATGCTGGAGCGCGCCATCCTCCCCGCCCGGGTCGAAGGGTATACGCCCGCGATGCTCGACGCCCTCTGCGCTGCCGGCGAAGTCGTGTGGTTCGGAGCCGGGCGCATCCGCGACGACGACGGGCGCGTCGTGCTCGCCGCGCGGGAGCGGCTGCCGGCCTTCGTGAGCAGCGAGCCGCCGCCCGGCGAGGGCACCGCGCGGGCGGTCTACGAACTCCTCCAGGCGCGGGGTGCGCAGTTCTTCGCGGACATCGTTGCCGCGATCGGAGCGCCGGTCCGGGAGGTGCTCGATGCCCTGTGGGACCTCGCGTGGGCCGGGCTCGTGACGAACGACACCTATGCGCCGGTCCGCGCCTGGCTGGCGCGGGGCGGCGACCGGCGGCCCGTGCCTGGCGGGCGGCTGCACCGGCTCCCGCCGGAGTCGGGCGGCCGCTGGGCTGCGCTCCCGCCCGCCGCCGACAGGACGCGGTCGCTCCACGCATGGGCCGGGGCGCTGCTCGAACGGCGGGGCGTCGTCACGCGCGAGGCGGCGAACGCGGAGGCGCTCCGCGGCGGCTTCTCGGCGCTGTATCCCGTGTTCCGCGAGATGGAGGAGCGGGGCCGGACCCGGCGGGGCTACTTCGTCGAGGGACTCGGCGGCGCCCAGTTCGCGCTCGCCGGTGCTGTCGAACGGCTTCGAGCCGAGCGGGCCCCGGCCGAACGCCCGCGCGCGCTCCTGCTGGCCGCCGTCGACCCCGCGCAGCCCTACGGCGAGGTCCTGCCGTGGCCGGGCACGGGCGACGGCGCGAACCGGCGCTCGCCGGCCCGCGCGGCCGGAAGCTTCGTCATCCTCGTCGAGGGCGCGCCCGTGCTGCTCCTCGAACGCTGGGGGAAATCGGTCGTCAGGCTCGGAACCCTCTCGGACGAGGCGGACGGTGCGCTGGCGGCCGCGCTCGACGCGCTGGCGGCGGCAGCTCCTGCGCTCGCGCCCCGGGGACTGACCATCGAGCGGATCGACGGGGGGCCGGCAGCCGAATCGCCGCTGGCGGCGGCGCTTACGGCGCGCGGCTTCGCGGCCGGCTATCGGGGTCTCGTCTACCGCCCGGGGGCGCGCCGCGATGCCTGAGGGCGACGCACTCTACCGGTTCGCCGGCCGGGTCGGCGATGCGCTCGAGGGGAAAGTCATCCTCGCGGCGCGGGCGCACGGGCCGGGACCTGTCCCGCAGGTCGAGCGGCTGGTCGGGGCGCGCTGCGAACGCGTCGCTTCCCGGGGGAAGAACCTGCTCATCGAGTTCGACAACAGGCTCGCCCTGCGAGGCCACCTCCGAATGTACGGGACGTGGCACGTGTACCGCCCGGGGGAGCGCTGGAGCCGCCCGGAGGCCGAAGCCCGGCTCGTTCTCGAAGTCGCGGATGCGGTCGTGGTGAACTTCAGCGCGCCGGTGATCGAACTCCTCGAGGTGCGCGCGCTCGCCCGCCATGCGCCGGTTACGGAACTCGGCCCGGACCTCCTCGCCGACGATTTCGACGCAAACGAGGCGCTCCGGCGGCTGCGCGACCCGCTGCGCGCGGAGATGACCATCGGCGACGCCATCATGGACCAGCGGGTGATGGCAGGGGTCGGCAACATCTGGAAGCACGAGACGCTCTTCCGCTGCGGGGTGTACCCGTGGACCCGCGTGCGCGACCTCGACGATGCGACCTTGCTGGAGCTCATCGAAACCGCGCAGCACCTGCTCCGCGCGAGCGTCGGCAAGCCGAACCGGTGGGGTCTTGCGCGGCGCCCCTCGATGTACGCCTACATGCGCGGCGGTCAGCCGTGCCGGCGCTGCGGCACCACGCTCCGGAGCGCGCGGCAGGGGGTCGATATTCGGTTCACCGTCTGGTGCCCGCGGTGCCAGCCGGCGCCGGCTCCCGATGAGCGGGATTCCCGGCAGGCGGGCGCTCGAAGGCCGCCGCCAGGCGGTCGGCCAGGCTGAGATTCCCGGAACGGCGCAGCTCGGCGGTCAGCGGATGGAGCAGGCGGTTCACTGCCGAGCGGAGCGCGCGGTCGACCGCTGCGGCGTCAGCGCGCGGGTGCCGCGCGAGCGCGCGGTCGAGCGCTTCGCGGCGGGCGTGCTCGGCCGCAAGGCGGAAGCGGCCGATGGGATGGCTGCTGTCCTCACTTGCGGCGCTCAGCCGCCGTTCGAGCGCTGCCACGACGGATTCGCGCAGGCGCGCCCGGAGCGCCATCGCGTGGGGCCGGCGCGCTTCATCCTCGAGCATATCGGCCAGCGTCACGACCGGGACGCCCGGAACGTCGACGAAGTTCCGCGGCGTGCCGAGGTCGATGAAGAGCCGGGCCGGCCGGAAGCCCCGGGGGTCGATTGCGCCGGCGCCTGAGCCGAGACAGCCGGCGACCACGTCCGCATCCACGTCGGCAGCTCCGGCGAGCGGAACGAAGGCGAAGCCCTGGCCCGGGTCGCGGCGGCCGGCGACGAGGACGTCGAATCCGAGTTCGGCCCCGCGCCGTGCGACCAGCCGGCCGAGCGCGCCCGCGCCGAGGACGAGCAGGCGTCCTTCGCGCGCGATGCCCCGCAGCGCGAGGGCGCGGTCGAGCAGATGCCCGGCGTGACTTCGCGCCGGGAACTCCGCGCGGGCGTCGCGCGCGGCGGCGAGCGCGAGGTCGGCGGCAGCGCGCAGAGGACCGCGCGCCTCCCGAAAAGCGGTCCGCACCTGCCCGGCGATCTGCTCTTCGCCGAGGACCACCGAATCGAGGCCGGCCGTCACGGCGGCGAGCCGCTCGAGCGCTGCCCGGCCGCGGAGGCTGAGCGGGGCGCCGCAGGCGCAGGGGCCGAAGCCGTACGCTTCGAGCCGCTGGCAGCTCTGCACGAGGGCGTCAGCCGGGTGGGCGGATTCCGCGTGCCGCGTCAGCGCCGGCATGGAGAGTGCGTCCAGCGACACGGTGCGCCAGGCGCAGACGCGGAGGTCCGGGAGCCACGAAGGTTCAGGCATATTGTCGATGAAGTTTATCGACTTTAGCGGGATGAGGGAAGGTCGCCGCGCATCCGCTGCCAGCGGAGCAGGTGGCCGAGCGCGACGCCCGCGCGCGCGATCGACGGGTAGGTCGCGATGCCGGCCCGCCAGCAGAGCTCCTGGAAGTCGAGCGACTGCTGAAAGCCCTCGACGTTCGTCGCCGGGCGGATGGCCACGACGATCGGCTTGCCGGAGGCGCCCTGGATGCGCCCGAGCGTCTCGGCCTGACGGACCATGCGGTTCCGGGCGTCGCCGATGCGCGCCATCGGCCCGGACCCGAAGCTGGTGTGGTAGAGGATGACGTCGACGTTCGGGGCATCGGCGACGGGCCGGAGGGTGGCCTCGAAGCCCTCGTCCTCCCACATCGAGGTAGTGTCGATCGGGTTGCGGATGCTCGTGCCGGCTTCGTGCGTGACCTTTGCGAGCGCCTCCTGCGTCTCCGGCAGGAGCGGCGGGAGGGCGAGGCCCGCGGCGGCGAGGTCGTCGGCGGCGAGCACGCTGGCGCCGCCGCCGCCCCCGACGACCACGATGTTCGGCCCGGCCAGGCGCTTCACGAACTGGAACGTGACCGCCATGTCCGTGAGTTCTTCGAGCGACTCGACGCGGATGGCGCCGGCCTGCCGGCAGAGGGCATCGAAGACCTGCAGCGACCCGGCGAGCGACGCCGTGTGGGAGTTCGCGGCGCGCGAGCCGGCTTCGGTGCGGCCGCTCTTCAGGATGACGAGCGGCTTGCGGGCGGCGGTCTCGCGGATGACGCGCGCAAGCCGCGGGCCATCCTGGATGCCTTCGAGATAGGCGACGATGATCCCCGTCTCGGGGTCGTTTTTCAGGTAGTCGAGGAAATCGGCTGCCTTGAGGTCGGCGCCGTTGCCGAAGCTGATGACCTTCGAGCAGCGCACCCCGCGCGGCGTCGCATAGCGGACGAACTCCCCGGCGTTCATCCCGGACTGGGAGACCATCCCGACGGGACCCGGCTCCGGCGGCTGGCCGGGCATCATCGCGAGGCGGGATGCCGGGACGTAGAGACCCATGCAGTTGGGCCCGATGATGCGGATGCCGGCTTCGCGGGCGCGGGCGACGATCGCCTGTTCCATCTTTGCGCGCTCGGCGTCGCCGGTCTCGGTGAAGCCGGCCGTGAACAGGTGGAGGACGCGGACGTTCTTCGCGATGCAGTCTTCGAGCAGCTGCGGAACGAACCGGGCCGGGACGGAAGAGATGACATAATCGATGTCGTCAGGGATGTCCCGAAGCGAGGGGTAGCACTTCAGTCCGCGGATGGCTGGCGCCGTCGGGTGGATGAGGTAGATGGGGCCGCGGAAGCCAATCTCCTGCAGCGACGCGACGAACCCGCCGCCGCCGAAGCCGGCGCCCTCCTTTGCAGAGACGCCGGCGATGGCGATGGAGCGCGGGTGGAAGATGAAGTCGAGGGCAGGGGCGTCGGGCACGTCGCTTCTCCGGGGGCGGTTCTTCACGCACGAATGCCCGGCCGGTGGGCCGGGCAGCGCCAGTCTACCAGAGGCCCGGCGGCATGCGCCCGTAGGCGCGGGCCGCGGTACACTGGCGCCCGGCGCCAGCCCACCACATCGCGGAGCCTGTCCAGGTGGCCATCATCCCCATCCGCCGCGCGGGCGACCCGGTCCTCCGGGAACCTGCGCGGCGCGTCCGCACGATCGATCGCTCAATCCACAAGCTCATCGAAGACATGTGGGAGACGATGTACGACGCGCCGGGCGTCGGGCTGGCGGCGCCGCAGATCGGCATCCCGCTCCGGGTCATCGTCATCGACGTGCACGACGAGAAGTACCAGCCGATTGCGCTCATCAACCCCGAAATCGTGAAGCGGTCCGGCCAGCGCACCTGCGACGAGGGTTGTCTTTCGGTGCCGGGGTTCCGGGGCCAGATCCCGCGGTCGGTGCGTGTCGTCGCGCAGGGGACGGACCCCTACACCGGGAAGATCGTGCGCATCAAGGCCGAGAACGACCTGATGGCCGAGGCGCTCGAGCACGAAATCGACCACATCAACGGCATCCTGTACATCGACTACCTGCCGAGCCCGGACGCGCTCATCCCGCTGAGCGATGCGCCGGAAGTGCGCGGCTGAGGAGTGCACCATGCTCATCGAGCACATCGAAGCGTCCGAAATCCTCGATTCGCGCGGCAATCCGACCATCCGCGTCGTCGTCGCGCTCGATGACGGCGCGGTCGGGACGGCGATGGTTCCCTCCGGGGCATCGACCGGGGCGTACGAAGCTGTTGAGCTGCGCGACGGCGGGACCCGCTACGGCGGCAAAGGCGTCCTGAAGGCCGTGCGCAACGTGAACGAAACGATCGCCGAGGCGCTGGCCGAGGCCGATGCCAGCGACCAGCTGCTCATCGACCGGGTGCTGTGCGAGCTGGACGGTACGCCGAACAAGTCGCGCCTCGGCGCGAACGCCATCCTCGGCGTGTCGCTGGCCGTAGCGCGGGCGGCGGCCGAGTCCTGGGGCGTGCCGCTCTACCGCTACCTCGGCGGGCCGACGGCGCGCGTGCTTCCGGTCCCGATGTTCAACATCCTGAACGGCGGCAAGCATGCGCCTGACAGCACCGACTTCCAGGAATTCATGGTGATGCCCGTCGGCGCGCCCACGTTCGCGGAGGGGCTGCGGATGGGCGCCGAGGTGTACCACGCGCTCAAGGCCGTCCTGCACGACGCCGGCCACATCGTCTCCGTCGGCGACGAGGGCGGGTTCGCGCCGTCGCTCGGGGGGAATGAGGCGGCGGTCGAGGTCGTGATGCAGGCCATCGAGCGCGCCGGCTACCGGCCCGGCGAGGACGTCGTGCTCGCCCTCGACCCGGCGACGAACGAGCTGTTCGCGAACGGCGCCTACACGCTCGCCAAGGAGGGGCGGACGCTGACCTCCGAAGAGATGGTGGCGCACTGGGCAGCCTGGATCGACAAGTACCCGATTCGCTCGCTCGAGGACGGGCTCGCGGAAGACGACTGGGAGGGCTGGAAGCTGCTGAACGCGCGGCTCGGCGAGCGCTGCCAGCTGGTCGGCGACGACCTCTTCGTCACGAACCCGGCGCGGATTCGCCGCGGCATCGCGGAGAAGTCCGCGAACAGCGTGCTCATCAAGCTCAACCAGATCGGGACGCTGACCGAGACGCTGGAAGCGGTCGAGGCGGCGCACCGGGCCGGCTGGACGACGGTCATCAGCCACCGCTCGGGCGAGACCGAGGATACGTTCATCGCGGACCTCGCTGTCGCGACCGGGTCAGGGCAGATCAAGACCGGCGCGCCGGCGCGGAGCGAGCGGACGGCGAAGTACAACCGCCTGCTCGAAATCGAGGCGGAGCTCGGCCGCCGGGCTGAATACGCCGGCTGGAACGCGATTCGCCAGCTCGGGCCAGCGCCGGCGCGCGAGCAGCCCGCCCAGCCGCGCCCGCGCCCACGCAGCGACCGTCGCCGCGGCCGGCACTGACATGGACGTTGCCCTCCGGGCTGCGGTCGACCGCCTGATGTACGAACAGGCGGTGGCGCTCCATATGCTGGACCTCGCCGGGCCGGGCGCGCTCGAGCGGAGACTTCCCGGTTCGGGAAAAGGCGCGGCCGAAATTTTCGGGGAGGCGGAGGAAGCGCTCCGGCGCATCGAGGCGCTGCTCGCGGGCGGCTCCCCGGAGGGAAACGCGTCGGGCCCACCGCCGGCTACTCCGCAGGATGCGGCGCCCGGGCTCCGGGCCCTGCTCAGGCGCGTCTTCGCTGCGGCTGCCAGCCTCGGCGGGCGGCGCCCTTCGGATGACGTGCTCCGCGAGGTGTGGCGAACCGCGAGCATCTACACGGCTCTCCGGCCGGAGCTCCTCGCCGCGTTCCCGGAAGCGGCGGACGACGCGGTCGTGCGCCGCTGGCAGCGGGCCCCGGAGCCGCCGGCTGATCCGCCGGGACCGGCGGCGGTCGACGGCGGCGAAGGCCCGGGGTAACGTTCGGGTCAGCACGCCCGGAGGTGGTCCCATGCCGGACCTCGACGCCATCGTCCGCGAACTCGATGCCCACCGCGAGCGGTTCGAAGCGTTCTGCCGGTCGCTCAGCGCCGACGAACTCGACCGCCCCGTGCCGCAGTCGACCTGGCTCGTCCGCGATTTCATCGCGCATCTCGCTACGATCGACGGACCCGTCGCTGAGATGTTCCGTGCGGTCCGGCGCGGCGAAGATGGCGGGATCCGGACGCCGGATGGTGCGCGGTTCGACGTCGACGACTGGAACGAACTCCGCGTGCAGGAGCGCCGGGCGCGCTCCGTGGAGGAGCTGCTGGATGAGGCGCGTCGGGAGCGCGAAGCGCTCAAGCGCGACCTCCTCGCGCTCACCCCGGAGGACCTGGAGCGTCCGCTCAGGTTCGCCGGCGACGCGAAGCGCCCGCCGGCGACCATCCCGCTCGGGATGTACCTCGCGGGGTGGTGCAAGCACGACCCGATGCACGTCGTGGACATGTGCCGGGCGCTGCCTGGGCGCGCGGAGGAGCTGCGCGGCTGGCTCGACGACCCGGTGGTGGCCCGCTACCAGGCGGCGATGAACCAGGCGGGATGAGCGGGCACCGCATTTCGCCTCCGCGCATCGACGGGCTGGCTTCCCGCGCCGCACGGCCGCCGGCGGAGCTGCCTGGCAGCACGAATGCCTGGCGCCAGACCGGCTTCCTTCTCGGCGAGGACGCCGACCTCGTGGTTGAGGGCCTCAACCTCGAAGGCGAGCAAGCGTCGGCTGCTGCGGGCGCGAAGTTCCGCACGCGGGCGGTCGCCGCTGTTTACGGGCCGTGGTCGCGCGGGTGGCTCGCGCGGCTCCAGGCGCTTCATGCGCTCGAATGGGGGGACTACTCCTCGGCCATCGTCCTCGCCCGCGCGGCAGCGGATTTCGCAGCCGCGGCCGCGGCGCTCGCGGAATCGGGCCTCGAAGAATGGTCGGCCTGGCTCGACGGCGGCGGCATCGGCGACGCGCACGAGCAGCACGCGGCGCGGTTCGACCTCCACCCCTTCCGCTCCGCCGAGACGCTGGCGCGTCTGCCCGAGCTCGGCGCCGTGTACCGGGAGGCCAGTGACCTCGCCCTGCCGCATTTCGGCGCGACGGCGCTGGTGACGGCCTCGGAATCGAGCGCCGAGCGGGTGCTCGCGACCTTCGGAGACCGCGATTTTCACCTCGGGCTCGCCGAGCTGGTGCTCGGCTGGCTGTTCCGGCTCGGTCTCATCCACTGGGAGACCGTGGGCACCAGTGCGGCGATGCCGCCAGCGCCGGAGGGCGCCGCGGGCTGGCGCGCCCGGGCCGAGCGTGCGCTCGGGCGCCGGGACCGCTGCCGCATCGAGCGGGTCGAGATCGACGGCATCGAACGGCCGCTCATCGTCAACTGGCGACGCGAGCCAAGGGCCGCGTCCCGTCGCGTCCTGCTGTAGGTCAAGCCGTCCGGACCCGCGCAAGCGGCCGGCGGTGTACCATCGGGACGATGACGCGAACCCGGCGCCTCGGTATCGCCGCGACGGCCCTCATCGGGCTGCTCGCGGTCGCCTGTAGCGGGGGCGACAAGGCCGAGCGAGGCACCGGCAACGATGCCGACTACCTCCGCGCGGTGTGCATCGGCATCGACCGGGTCTCGGACGCGCTGGTGAGCGCATCGTCAGCGAACGAGATCGCGGCGGCTATCGAGGAGTTCGCGAACACGATGCGGGCCATCAACCCGCCGCCGGACCTGACCGAGTACAACCGGCAGTTCGTCGCGTACCTGGATGCCGCGCTGAAGGATCCGACCTCGGTGGTGACGACGGCGCCGCCGCTGCCGCCCGATGGGCCGCGCCGCCGGCTGGCGCAGCTCGAGCCGAGCATCGCGGAGTGCCGCGAGCCGACGTTCTTCAGCCGGGGGCTGGAGTAGTCCGCCCAAACTGCCGGCCGGCGTATACTTGCGGAAACCCCGGACCGCCGGGACGAGGAGACCCATGCCGACACCGTATGCCTACTTCCAGGGAAAGATCGTGCCGCTGAGCGAGGCCAAGATCGGCGTCATGACGCACGCCTTCAACTACGGCACGGCGGTATTCGAAGGCATCCGGGGCAACTGGAACGCCGAGGACCAGACGGTCTACCTCTTCCGCGTGCGGGAGCACTTCGAGCGGCTGCAGCAGAGCGCCAAGATTCTCATGCTGCAGATGCACGACAGCATCGATCGGCTGTGCGAGATCGCCGTCGAGCTGGTCGAACGCAGCGGGTTCACCGAGGACGTCTACCTTCGGCCGATGGTGTACCTTTCGAGCGAGCAGCTCGGGGTGCGGCTCCACAACCTGGAGAGCGACACGCTCATCTTCCTGACGCCGTTCCCGGCGTACCTGCCTGAAGTCGCGCGGTGCCATACCAGCACGTGGCGCCGGGTGCAGGACACGGGCATCCCGCCGCGGGCGAAGGTGACCGGCATCTACGTGAACAGCGCCCTTGCGAAGACCGAGGCGAACGCCAACGGCTTCGACGAAGCGATCATGCTGAACGAGAACGGCCACGTCTCGGAGGGCAGCGGCGAGAACATCTTCATCGTGCGCAACGGGCGGCTCATCACGCCGACGCCGGCGGACAACGTGCTCGAGGGCATCACCGCCCGGAGCGTGATCGAACTGGCGCGGAACGAACTCGGCATCGAACTGGTCGAGCGGGAAATCGACCGGACCGAACTGTACGTCGCCGACGAGGTGTTCATGACGGGCACGGCTGCCCATCTCACGCCGGTAGTCGAGATCGACCGGCGGCCGGTCGGCGACGGTCGACCCGGGCCGATTACCCGCAAGCTGAGCGAGCTGTACTACGACTGCATCCGGGGCAAGAACGAGAAGTACCGCGCATGGTGCACGCCGGCACGCGTCCGCGTGGCGAACTGAACCCCGTCGTCTTTCGGCCGCCGCGCGCGATGGGCGTCATCATCGGCGGCGCCTTTTCGGCGTGGGCCGCCGTCGTCGCCTTCCTTGCGGCGTCGATCGCGTGGGGCGCCGAGCCGGAATTCAAGACGTTCCTCGCGTGGTCGATTGCTGCGGCGGCGCTCGTGCTGGCGGCGGTCTTCGCCGCATGGGCCGGCGCGGTGGGCACGCTGGCCTACATCGTCCGGCCCGACGTGCTCGAAATCCGCTGGGGCTGGCGGCGGGTGCTGGTCCCCATCGGCTCGATCCAGCGGCTGGTGCCCGGCAGGACGCTCGACCCGCCCGAAGTCGGCGGCATCAACTGGTGGGGCTGCCACGTCGGCGCCGGCGACGTGAAGCGGGTCGGCTACACGCTCTTCTACTCGACGCACGCGAGCCCGGAGGAGCTCCTGTACGTGGTCACGGACGGGGAGGCCTACGGCCTCACGGTGGAGGACCAGGCGCGGTTCGCGGAGGCGATCCAGGCGCGGGCGGCGCTCGCGCCCGTCGAGACCCGCGGCGAGCAGCGGTCGGTGGGCGTCGGGCCGGCCGCGCTGCCGCTCTGGCAGGACCGGGTCGCGCTCTGGGCCATCGGGGCCGGCGCCGCGCTTTGCGCGCTCGTCTGCGGCTACGTCTTTACGGCGTACCCGGGGCTGCCGGAGGTCGTGCAGCTGTCGTTCCCGTCGCTCGGCGGCATCGTGCGCATCGGTGACCGTTCGGAGCTGCTGGAGATCGCCTACCTCGCTGCCGGGATTTTCGCGGCGAACGCAGTGGTCGGCGCAGGTTTGCACGCCGTCGAGCGGGCTGCCGGGTTGTGGCTCTTCGCGAGCGGCGCGCTCCTGCAGGGGGTGCTGCTCGCGGCGGCGCTCATCGCGTTCGCGGCCGCCTGATGCGGCATCCGCGGGATGTGCGCAGTGCGCGCCCACGCGGTACGATTTCCGACAGGCCCCCGTAGCTCAGCGGATAGAGTGTCGGCCTCCGGAGCCGAAGGCGCAGGTTCGATTCCTGCCGGGGGTACCACCTCGCACCATGCAGTTCAGCGCCCGGGAGACGTCTCCCGGGCGTCGTTCGTCAGCAGCCGGGCGTACATCCCGGGGTCGACGTTGCCGCCGGACACGATGGCCGCGACGCGGCTCCCCGGTTCGACGGGCACCCGGCCCGCCAGCAGTGCCGCCACCGCGAGCGCACCGGTGGGTTCGGCGACGAGCTTCATCCGCAGGCCGAGGAACCGCACCGCCTCGGCGAGGTCGTCATCGGTCACCGTCACCACGCCATCGACGAGCCGCGAGACGACCCGGTAGGTGAGGACGCCGGGCTGGCGCGTCCGCGCGCCGTCGGCGATGGTCCGCGGCGGGTCGATGAGCACCGGGCGGCCGGCCGCGAGGCTGCGCACCCAGTCGTCGCCGTCAGCGGGTTCGACCCCGAAGACTCTTGCGCGCGGCTGGAGCGTCTTGACGACGGTCGCCACGCCGGAGAGCAGGCCTCCGCCGCCCAGCGGGACAACGACGGCGTCGACCGGCCCGGTTTCGGCGAGCAGTTCGAGCGCCACGGTGCCCTGCCCGGCCATGATCGCCGGGTGGTCGAACGCGGGGACCGGGACCGCGCCGGTCCTGCGGCTGAAATCCTCGACGAGGTCCGCGGGCAGCGCGGTTTCCCGGTCGTAGAACTCGACCCGCGCGCCGTAGCCGCGCGTGGCGTTGACCTTCGCTTTCGGGGCATCGGATGGCATGAAGATCGTCGCCGCGGTGCCGACGATCGTGGCTGCCAGCGCGACACCCTGCGCGTGGTTCCCGCTCGAGGCCGCGACGACGCCCCGCGCGCGTTCGCCGGCGGCGAGCTGCGCGAGCCGGTTGAGCGCGCCGCGGATTTTGAACGAGCCAGTTCGCTGCTCGTTTTCACAGGCGAGGAACACCCGCAGGCCGGTGCGGCTGTCGAGCTGGCGCGACGACGCCACGCGGGTCCGGTGCACGAGCCCGGCGATGCGGCTGCTGGCTGCCACGACGTCCGCGAAGGTGATCGGCAGGTCTGCGCCCATGCCCGTACGCTACCGCGGCGGCTGGGCCGCGGCCACTGGCGGCGCCGCCCGGGGGCCGGTACGATGCTGCCGCGGGGTGCAAAGGGGGCGCGGATGGCGCTCACGCTGCGGCGCGCGAACGGCGGCGGCTCGCCGACCCAGCCGGTGCTGCTCACGGCCGCTCTTGCGGCGGTCCTCGGCGCGTTCGTCTACCTGCTATGGGTGCTCGCGGGCATCGCCGCCGCTGGACGCGCAGAAGGCTCTCCCGAGGACGCGCTCCATGGAGGCGGGGCCGACGCCCTCGCGCAACCGGGGCCGCGTCGTTTCGATGGAACGTCGCCCGGCGCTATCGCGGATGCGCTCGCGGCGGCACTCAGCGCTGGCGAGTTCGAAACGACCGGCGTCGCTGTGGTCTCGCTGGATGGCGCCGTGCTCGGCGGCATCAACCTCGACCTGCCGGGGTACGCTGCCAGCACGTACAAGCTGGCGCTGCTCTACGAAGCCGAGCGGCGCGTCGCTGCCGGAACGCTCACTTACGACGACCGGGTGCCGGTGACCGACGAGGCCCGGGCCGAAGACCTCGGGACCATCGACCGGCTGCCCATCGCGGCCGACGGGACGGTCAGCCTCGGCGAGGCGCTCACCGCGATGGTGACGTTTTCCGATAACGCGTCGGCGGTGGCCCTGCTCAGGTTGCTCGGGCCGGCTGAGGTCGATGCGGCGCTGCGCGGCATCGGCGTCGCAACGATGTCGGTGAACGACCCCGGCCTGCCGGCGACGGCGCGCGACCTCGCGCTGGTGATGGCCGCGATCGCGCGGGGCGACGGGCTGACGCAGGGAGCGCGCGACCATGCGCTGGGGCTGCTCGCCGCGCAGGAGATTCGCTCCGGCATCCCGGCGGCGCTGGATGCTCTGCCGGGCGTTCGGCGGGTGGGCAACAAGACGGGCACCTGGCCGAACGCGACGCGCGACGTGGCCATCGTCGAGACGGACCGGGGCGCGTACGTGGTGGCGATCATGGCGGAGGGGGACTGGAACTGGGATCTCGTACAGCGCGCGGCCCGCGCAGTTCACGAAGAATTGACGCGCCGGTAACGGCTGCCTGATGCCCGGATGGCGCGCAGGGGCGAAGGTTCCCCGCGATGGGTCATCGCCCCGGATGGCGCCGGCTCACCGCCGCGGGATTCTTCGCCGCGGCTGGGCTGCTCGCCGCCGCCGCGTTCGCAGCAGCATTCGCGGCGGAACCCGGGGATAGCCGGGACGCTGCCCGCACGGGCGCCGCGGCCCCCGGGACAGCCACGGACGTATTGCCGCGCTTCCTGACGCTCGACGAGCTCGACCGGTATGCGACGATGGCCGGCTGGCCCGATGAGCCGGGCTGGTGGCCGGAGATGCGGCGCATCATCCTCTGCGAGACCGCGAACCTCGATCGCGAAGCGTTCAATCCGCAGGACCCGAACGGCGGCAGCTTCGGTCTCGCCCAGCTGAACGGGCGGTATCACTTCGAGCGGGCAGGCGAGGACTTCCGGCGGTGGTCCGACCCGGTGGTGAATCTCCGGACCGCGCTCTGGCTGCGCACGGTGCGCGGCAGGTTCGGCGGCGAAGGCGGCTGGGCGAACTGCGCCGCGCTCCTCGGGATACACTAGGAGCACGAGGAGGTGCACCGTGTTCATCGCGATGAACCAGTTCAAAGTCAATCCCGGCCGCGAGGCCGATTTCGAAGCCGGGTGGCGCACCCGCGAGAGCTACCTTTCGGAGGTGCCGGGGTTCGTCCACTTCGCGCTGCTGAAGGGCGATGAGCCGGGCGACTACATCTCGCACACCATCTGGGAGTCGCGTCAGGCGTTCGTGAACTGGACGCAGTCGGACGCGTTCAGACGGGCGCACGCGGGCGGCATGCCGGAGGGCATCCTCGCCACCCATCCCCGGGCGCGCTTCTACGAGGCGGTGATCGAGCAGGGCGCACCGCTCGCGCCCGCCCGTGGCTGACCTCGGCGGTCTGCCGCCGCTGAAGCCCGAGTACTTCGCGCGCGACGACGAATCGGACGACGCGCTCTTCTACGCGCAGCCGCGGCTGGTCACCCACATCGACGACGGGGCGATCCGCGCCCTCGAGGCGTTCTACGGCGACCTGCTGCCCCGCGGCGGGCGCATCCTCGACCTGATGTCGAGCTGGGTCTCGCACCTGCCGGCGGAGCTCGCGCCGGCGTTCGTCGCGGGGCTCGGCATGAACCGCGTCGAACTCGAACAGAACCCGCTGCTCGACGAGCGGGTGGTGCAGGACCTGAACCGGGACACGACGCTCCCGTGGCCTGATGCGCATTTCGACGCGGCCGTGTGCACGGTGTCGGTCCAGTATCTGGTGCGGCCTGTCGAGGTGTTCGCGGAGGTCCGGCGCGTGCTGGTGCCCGGGGGAGTGTTCGCGGTCGCCTATTCGAACCGGTGCTTTCCGACGAAGGCCGTCGCGGCGTGGCGCGCGCTCGACGACCGGGACCATGCTGCGCTCATCGCGCTGTACCTCGCCCACGCAGGCGGCTTCGAAGAACCGGTCGCCTACCAGCTTCGGCCCGGCGGACCGGGCAGCGACCCCCTCTACTGCGTCGTCGCGCGCCGGGGAGGCGCGGCCGGCATGACGTGAAGGTCGGTGGGCGGCAGCTCGAGCGTCCACTCCTTCTTCGCAGCGATACCGAGCACGTCGTAGGGGCGCGAGGGCAGGTCGACGACGAGCGAGGGGCCCGCGGCGAGGGGTTCGAACTCGAGCGTGTGGTTCGTTCCGTAGTCGAACTCCCGGCGGACCCGGGCCGGCAGGGTATTGACCGCCGCCGGTTCGCCGCGGCGGATGACGACCCGCTCCGGGCGAATCACGACGTCGACCGCATCGCCGGGCCGGGGGTCGCCGTGCCAGCTCGCGGCGATAGCCTCCCAGCCCTCGATTTCGAGTCGGAGCCCGGCGCCGGTTCGCTCGACAACGCGGCCCGCGAGGATGTTGGTGCCGCCGAGCAGTTCGGCGACGCGCCGCTGCCGCGGGGCGCGGAAGACTTCGTCGCGGGGGCCGGCCTGCAGCACCTCGCCGCGGTCGATGACGACGAGCCGGTCGGCGAGCAGATGCGCCTCGCGGAGGTCGTGGGTGACGAAGAGGATGGCGAGCTCGCGCTCACGGACGAGTTCGGCGAGGAGCTGGCGGAGGCCCTGCCGGAGCGCTTCGTCGAGCGCGGAGAACGGCTCATCGAGGAGGAGCACCCGGTGACCCGGCGCGAGGGCGCGGGCGAGAGCGACCCGCTGCGCCTGCCCGCCGCTGAGGGAAGCGGGCCGGCGGTGTTCGAATCCCGACAGCTCCAGCCGGGCGAGCCACTCGGCGGCGGTGCGGGCGCGGTCGGCGCCTCCGGCATCCCGGATGCTGAAGGCAACGTTCCCGCCGACGCTGAGGTGGGGGAAGAGCGCCGGCCGCTGCCCGGCGTAGCCGACGCCGCGGGCGTGGGCCGGGAGGTCGATGCCACGGGCGGCGTCGAAGACGACGCGGCCCGCGACGGCGATGCGGCCTGCGCGCGGGCGGAGCAGGCCGGCGATGGCGCGGAGCGTGAGCGACTTCCCCGAGCCAGACGGGCCGAAGAGGACGGTGACACCCGGCCCCGCTTCGAGCGTCACGTCGAGGCGGAATAGTCCTGCTTGGAGTGCCAGCGTGGCTTCGACGCCGGTCATGGGCGCTCCCGGCGGACAGCAGCCTGCAGGGCGACCGTGAGGAGCGACACCAGAACGAAGCCGATGCCCAGTGCAGCGAGGGAAAGCTGGTGGGCGAGCGTCTCGTTTCCGGCGAGGTTGGCGTCGTAAATCGCTGCGGGCAGGGAGCGGGTCTTGCCGGGGATGCTCGCTGCGACGACGACCGTCGCTCCGAACTCGCCGAGGCAGCGCGCGAAGGCGATGAGCGACGCCGCGACGAGGGACGGCCAGGCGAGCGGCACCACCACGAACGTGAACACGCGCCAGGGCGGCACGAGGGTCCGGGCAGCCATCAGCACCTCTTCGTCGACCTGTTCGAACCCTGCTGCTGCGGTGCGGATGTAGAGCGGGATGGAGACGACGGCGGCGGCGATCGCGGCACCCGGCCAGGTGAAGACGAGCTGGATGCCGAGGTCATCGAGCAGGAAGCGGCCGGTGGGGCTTTCGCGGCCGAGCAGCCAGAGGAGGTAGTAGCCGACCGCCGTCGGGGGGAGCACGAGCGGCAGCAGCGACATCCCGGAGATGATCGCCGCGATGGAGCCGCGGGAGCGCGCGATCGCCCAGGCGACCGGCGTCCCCAGCACGATGCAGGCGACCGTCCCAGCCGATGCGATGAGGAGCGAGATGCGCAGCGGGTCGAGGATGTCCATCGGTCAATCGGCCGACGGGGGTTCGAAGCCGTAGTTCGCCAGGTGCTGCTGCGCGGCCGGCGAAAGGAGCTGCTGGAGGACGCAGCGCGCCGTGCGTTCGGTCCCGGTGCCGGCGATGACCGCCCCGGCCTGGTCGACCGGCTGGTGGAGGTTGTCGTCCAGCACGCGGAACGTCGCGGGGTCGTGGCCGGCCAGCAGCGGCAGGGCGACGATGCCGAGGTCGGCGTTCCCTTTGTCGACGTAATCAACGGACTGGCGGGCGTTTTCGGCGAGGACGAGGCGGCCCTTCACTTGCTCGTAGATGCCGGCGTTCCGGAGGGCCTCCTCGGCGGCGCGCCCGTATGGGGCGTGCTCCGGGTTGGCGATGGCGATGCTCCGGTACTCCGGCGAAGCGGCGCTGGCGAGGTCTGCGGGCAGGGGGAGGCCCGGGCGAACGAGGAGGGCGAGGCGCCCGCGCGCGTACCGGGCCATGCCGCCCGGGGCGGCGCGGCCTTCCCGCGCGACCTCATCGGTGTACCGGGCATCCGCGGAGAGAAAGAGATCGACGGGGGCGCCGGCGATGATCTGGCGCGCGAACTGGCCGGACGAGCCGTAGGTCACGGTGATCGACGCGCTGCAGGCGGTTTCGAGTGCGCTGCGATACGCGTCCAGGGCGAGGCGGAGGTCGGACGCTGCGGCGATGGCGACGGAAGGGCGCATGCCTTCACCGGGCGCGGCCGCAGCGAGGACGTCGGTGACGTAGCCCTGCGGTTCGCCGCCGGGTCCGCCGTTCCCGCACGCGGCCAAGGCGGCAGCGGCCCCGAGGATGGCGAGAGAAGCGAGGCTCCGGCGGACGGCCCTCATGCGGGCACCTCCGACGGGGCGAGCAGCGATTCGAGCCAGGCGATGGTCGCCTCGGCTGCGGATGCGCGGGCCCCGCGGTTGAGGCGGCCGACCGGGGTCTCGGCGGGCTGGTCGGCGAGGCCGCTGAGGTAAAGGCGGCAGACCTCGAGCTGGCGTTCGATGAGGCCGCGCCGGTCGGCCGGGCGGTCGAGCACTTCGAGAAGGGCGAGCTTGAGGAGCAACTCCTGCCGCACCTGCCGGAGGCGGGGGACGGGGGCGGCGAGCCAGACCTCGGCAGCCTCCTGACCGGACCGCGTGAGTTCGAACACCTTGCGGGGCGGCCGGCTGCCGTGGCGTTCTTCGCGCCAGGTGACCATGCCAGATTCGGCGAGGCTGTGGAGGTGCCCGTAGAGGGTCGGCGGTTCGAGCGGGAACACCTCGCTTGCTCCGAGCCGCTCGAGCCGGGCGACGAGTTCGTAGCCGTGGGCCGGCCCGGCGAGGAGGGCGGCGAGGAGGCTGAACCCCGGGGCGCCGGGTTCGGTGCGGGCTTTGCGCGGCATGGGCGCAGGATACTCGAAATGCGACTATTCGCTAGAGGACCATCGGCTCGCGGCTCGTGAACTCGTAGAGCATCGCGGGACGGTGCGCGCCCTGCTTTTCGAAGCGTCCGGTCGGGCGGACGATGCCGAGGCCCACCACGCGGCGGCGAAAGTTCCGCTTGTCGAGCCGTTCGCCGAGGATGGCCTCGTAGGTCTGCTGCATCCGGGTGAGGGTGAACCGTTCCGGGAGCAGGCTGTAGACGACGTTAGTGTATTCGAGCTTGTTCCGGAGCCGCTCTTCCGCGTAGGCGATGACCCGGTCGTTCTCGAAGGCGGTCGGCGGCTGCGGGTGCACGGGATGCCATGCGGGCCGCCATTCGCTTTCGCTCCGCAGGCGGGTGCGGCCGATATCGACGAGGGCGAAGTAGGAGACGACGACCTCGGCGCGGCCCTCGCCGAGGCGGTCGAACGTGTAAAGCTGCTCGAGGAAGACGTCGGACACGCCGGTTTCGTCTTCGAGTTTGCGGCGGGCGGCAGCGTCGAGCGTTTCGCCCGGGAGCAGGAGGCCGCCGGGAAGCGCCCACTGGCCCTTGCAGGGCTCGGCGGCGCGTTCGATGAGGAGCACGTTGAGGCGCTCCTGCCGGACCGTGAAGATGACGACGACGACGGCGACGGCCACGAAGGGAGTGTAGCCTGCCGCGGGCAACGGTCTGCGGGGGCTCCGGCTCGTGACCGTCTCCGGGGGCGGCCGTACAATGGACCCCGGCGGCACTGGAGGGGTCGCATAGTGGTCTAGTGCGCCCGCCTGCTAAGCGGGTTCCGGGGTAACTCGGTCGAGGGTTCGAATCCCTCCCCCTCCGCCACTCTCCCGCCCCGACGGGCCCATGGCGCAGCGCTTCTATCTGTGGACGGTCGGCTGCCAGATGAACAAGGCGGACAGCGAGAAGCTGGCTGCCGGCTTCCTGCGCCTCGGCTTGCGGCAGGTCGACCGGATGGAGCGGGCCGACCTGATCGTCCTGAATACCTGCAGCGTCCGCCAGCACGCGGAAGACCGCGCGTATTCCAAGCTGGGCCGCATCCGGCAGCTGAAGGCGGAGCGCCCGGACATCAAAGTCGCGCTGATGGGCTGCATGGTCGGCCTCAAGACCGACGAGCTGGAAAAGCGGTTCCCGCAGGTCGACGTATTCGCCCGGCCGCAGCAGTTCGAGCCGATCATGGCGCTCGTCGAAGAGCCGGCGGAAGACCTCGGCGGCGAGTTCTGGCCGCGGACGTATGCGGTGCCGGAGGGGCCGACGGCGTACGTGCCGGTCGTGCACGGCTGCAACAAGTTCTGCACCTACTGCATCGTGCCGTACCGTCGCGGCCGGGAGCGCAGCCGGCCGATCGATGAAATCGTCCGGGAGGTGGCCTACCTCACCGTCCACGGAGTGCGCGAGGTGACGCTGCTGGGGCAGACGGTCGAGGCGTACGGGCACGACCTCCCGGGGCAGCCGGACCTCGGCGACCTCATGCGGGAGCTCTCGCAGCTGGAACGGCTGGAGCGCATCCGCTTCCTCACGTCGTACCCGAAGGACATGACCCGCCGGATTCTCGAGGCGGTAGCCGAGCTGCCGAAGGTGATGGAGTGCTTTTCGCTCCCGGTCCAGGCCGGGTCGGATGCCGTGCTCGAATCGATGCGCCGGGGCTACACCCGGGCGGAGTACCTCGAGAAGATCCGCGAGGTGCGCGAGCTGATGCCGGGCGCCGGCATCACCACGGATGTCATCGTGGGCTACCCGGGCGAGACGGAGCAGGACTTCGAGCAGACGCTGTCGCTGCTCGAGGAAGTCCGGTTCGACAAGGTGCACGTGGCTGCCTACTCGCCGCGGCCCGGGACGATCGCGTGGCGGAAGCTGCCGGACGACGTCCCGGCGGCGGTGAAGTCGGAGCGGCTGCACCGGGTCGAGCAGCTCGAGGCGCGCATCGCCGAGGAGCTGAACCGTGCCTACGTCGGCACCGTGCAGGAGATCCTGGTCGAAGGCATCCGGAACGGGCAGCCGTTCGGCCGGACGCGCACCGGGAAGCTCACGCACCTCGATGCGCCGGCCCGGATCGGCGAGATGGTGCAGGTTCGCATCGAGCACGCAGGGCCGTTCTCGCTGCGGGGCCTGCCGGTGGATGCCCTCGCGCTCGTCTGAGGGTTTTTCAGAACATCTCCGGTCAATCAGGACACGGAACAGCGAGGCCGCCCTGTGAGGGGCGGCCTCGAAGTGTTCGAATGCGGGGTCGTGAGAAAGCTGGTGGAGCTGAGGGGATTCGAACCCCTTACCTCAACACTGCCAGTGTTGCGCTCTCCCGATTGAGCTACAGCCCCGCCCTTGTCTCGCCATCATGCTACCAGCAGGGCGCGTTCTGCGCCAAACGTTCGGCGGCCGCGGTCAGTGGCGGGTGCGCGGGTCGAGGGCGTCGCGCAGCCCGTCGCCGAGGAAGGTGAAGCAGAGCATGAGGGTCGCGACCATGAGGGTCGGCCAGATGAGCTGGACCGGGTGGACCTGGATGGAATCGAGGCCGGAGCCGATGAGGGAGCCGAGCGAGGCGTTCGGCGGCGGCACGCCGAGGCCGATGAAGCCGAGCGTGGCCTCGGCGAAGATCGCGAGCGGAATGCCGAAGGTCGCCGAGACGATGACCGCGCTGAGCGTGTTCGGGAGCATGTGGACGCGGACGACCCGCCACGGGCTGGCGCCCATCGCGCGGGCCGCAGCGACATAATCCTGCTCTTTGATGGAGAGCATCTGGCCGCGGACGAGGCGGGCGACGGTCGTCCAGCTGACGAACGAGATCGCGATCACGGTAACGAGCAGGACGCCGTTGAAGCCGGGAATTTGCGGGTCGCCTTCGCCGATGATCGGCCAGTCCCGGCCGAGGAGGACCTGCCGGAGCAGGATGATCGCGAGGAGGTCGGGGAAGGCATAGGCCAGGTCGGTCAGCCACATGAGGATGGTGTCGCTGTAGCGGCCGGCGAGGGCGGCGGCCATGCCGATGGTGACGCCGATGAGGAGCACGATGACCTGCGTGCCGAGGCCGATCTTGAGCGAGAAGAGCGTCCCCTGCAGGAGCCGCGCCCAGAGGTCGCGCCCGAGCGTATCGGTGCCGAGCCAGTGGTCCCGGCTCGGGTTCTGCTCGGTCGCCTGGAAGTCGGGAACGGTCGGGTCGTAGCGCTGGACGGTGCGGCTGAAGTCGGCCGCGAGCGACACCGTGAGGATGACGAGAAGGATGACGCCCGCAGCAACCGCGAGGCGATTCCGCAGCAGCCGCTGCCACGCCTGGGCCCAGAGGCCGCGCTGCTTCGTGTGGAACTGCTGTTCGAGGAAGTCGTAGGGCTGAGCGATTGGCTGATCGGTGGCGGCCACGTGGCTGGTCCTGGCGGATGGGGTGTCAGTAGCGGATGCGGGGGTCGGCGAACCCGTAGAGCAGGTCGACGACGAGGTTCATGAACGCGATGACGACAGCATAGAAGACGGTGACGCCCATGATGAGCCCGTAATCCCGGATGAGGACGGAGCGGACGAATTCGCGCCCGAGGCCGGGGATGGCGAAGAGCGTTTCGATGACGAGGGAGCCGGTGATGAGGCCGGCGAAGATCGGCCCGAGCACGGTGAGAACCGGGATCATGGCGTTCCGCGCGGCGTGGCGGATGACGACGGCGAACTCGGCGAGGCCCTTCGCCCGCGCGGTGCGGACATAATCCTGCCGGAGGACTTCGAGCATGGAGGCGCGGGTGATGCGCGCGATGAACGCCATCGGCAGGAAGCCGAGCGCGACCGTCGGGAGGACCACCTGCCGCCAGTTGCTGAAGTCGCCCCGGAACCAGTCCGTGAAACCGTAGTCGGAGCTGAGGACGTTGAACCAGCCCAGCTTCACGGCGAAGACGATCGTGAGAATCGGCGCGAGGACGATGGAGGGCATCGCGGCGCCGATGGTTGCGATGAAGACGCCCGCGTAGTCGCCGATGCCGTTCTGGTTGAGCGACGAGAAGATGCCCAGCCCGAGGCCCAGGACCGTGGCGAACAGGAAGGTCGCGATGCCGAGCTGGATCGAGACGCCCATCCGCTCGCGGATGATGTCGGTGATGTTGCGGTTGTTGGCGATGGAGATGCCGAAATCGAACTGGGCGAGGTTCTTGAGGTAGTTGAGGTACTGGACGGGCAGGGGGTCGTCGAGGCCGTACCGTTTCTTGAGGTTCTCGAGCGTCGCCGGTGGCAACGGCTTATCGCTATCGAACGGGCCGCCTTCGACGGCGTGCATGAGGACGAAGGTGATGGTGGCGATGGCCACGATGAGCGGGATCATGGCCAGGACGCGCCGGACGGTGTAGGCGAGCATGGCGGGTTCCTTGGTTGAGCGGCGGCGGGGAGTCGAACGGGCTCCCCGCCGCCGCCGTGGTCGTCAGGCTTCGGCGCCGGCTACTTCTTCGAGGTCTTCCAGAGCTCGATGTACCAGTCGCCCGGGACGAAGGTAT
Organism: Tepidiforma sp.; assembly: GCF_026419595.1. Lineage (NCBI taxonomy): Bacteria > Bacillati > Chloroflexota > Tepidiformia > Tepidiformales > Tepidiformaceae > Tepidiforma > Tepidiforma sp. Next base: position 58,733 of record NZ_JANZZD010000003.1, read on the forward strand.
CGCCTGGCCGCTTGTTCTCCACCATGCCGGAGATGTGCGGCTTCACGAGGAAGGCCGCGAGGGTGTGCCAGAGCGGCGCCACGCCGTTCGCTTCCTGGAGGAGGATCTTCTCCGCGTCGCGGTAGAGCTGGCGGCGCTGCTCGTCGTTCGTGTTGAACTTCGCCTTCTCGATGACCTGGTCGAGGGCCGGGACGCTCGTCTTCGTCTTGTTGAGCGAAGCGCCGGTCTCCCAGAGGCCGAGGAACCAGTTCTCCGGGTCCGGGTAGTCTTCCTGCCAGCCGCCGGTGACGAGCTGGAAGTCGGAGCTGTTGAACCGGGAGGAGCGGGTCTTCGAGTCGACGAACTCGAGCTTGATGTCGATGCCGAGGTGCTTCTTCCACTCGGCCTGGAGGAACTCGCCGAGGAGCTTGTTCGTCTGGGTGTCGACGAGGAGCAGAGTGAGCTGCGGGAAGCCCTGGCCGTTCGGGTAGCCGGCCTTGGCGAGGTTCTCCTTCGCCTTGGTCGGGTTGAAGCCGAGGATGGAGTCGTACTCGCCGCCCTTGAGGCCGTTGCGGGCCGGCGGGACCCAGCTGGTGGTGGGCGTGTTGGCGTCCTTGAAGACGACCTTCACGAGGGTCGCGCGGTCCGTCGCCTGCGAAAGGGCCAAGCGCACCTCGGGCTTGTCGACCGGGGACTTCGTGACGTTGAACTCGAGGCCGATGGTGCGGGTCGCCGGGTAGAGCTGGAGCTCCTTGGCGAATTCGGTCTTCAGCTTGTCGAGCTCCGGCTTGTTCGCGACGGTGGCGTCGACTTCGCCGGTGCGGTAGGCGTTGTTGAGGACGGCCGGGTCATCGACGTACTTGAGGACGACCTTTTCGACACCGACCGGCGTGCCCACCCAGTTCGGATTCGGCTTGAGCTCCATGCTCGCCTTCTCGGTGTAAGCGCTCGGCATGAAGGGGCCGTTGTAAACGTTTTCCATGGGGCCCGGCCACGGGGCGTCGACGCTGGCGAGCTTGTGCTTCGGCGCCGGGAAGGTGGGCCACAGGGCGAGCAGGATCGGGAAGGTGGGCTGCGGCTCCTGGATCTTGACCTCGAGCGTCAGCGGGTCGACCGCGCGGACGCCGACCTTCTTGCGCAGCTCTTCCTTCTCGGCAGCCGACTTGTCGGCGGCGTTGTAGTAGTCGTCGCAGCCGACGATGTTCGTCAGGATGTACTGGTAGTGGCCGGCAACGTCCGGGTTGCAGGTCCGCTGGATGCCGAGGACGAAGTCCTCCGCCGTCAACGGCTGGCCGTCCGACCACTTCAGGTCTTTCTTGAGCTTGACCGTGTAGGTTTTGCCGTCGCTCGAGACCTGGGGCTGGCCGTCTGCCATGGCCGGCTGCGGGTGGTCGTTGACGTCGAGGTGGTACAGGCCGCGCCAGACGTACACGAAGTGGGTGATGTCCTGCGCGAAGTCGGAGAAGTGCGGATCCCAGGTTTCGAACTGGGTCGCGCCGATGGTGATGGTGCCGGACGGCTTGGCGGAGCCGCCGCTGGGGCTGGTTGCGGTCGCGCCCCCGGACCCGCCGGAGCCGCCGTTGTCGTCATCGTCGCCGCAGGCGACGGCTGCCGCCGCCACGGCAACGATGGCGAGCATGCTGAGCAGCATGCGCCAGTAACGTTTGGTCATCGGTCGTGGTTCCCTCCTCTTTCTCGATTGACCGGACGGTAAGGTGCTCCCGGGTTTCTTTTGTGTCAATGAATCTTTACCCGGATGCGCGGGACGTCACTGATTCGCAATGTGCGCTCGCCCACCTCCTCCCCTGGGCCGAGGCGCTGGCCTTGCCGAGGGTACGCTCTCGGGCCGCGCCCGGATGCGCAGGCGCTCGCCGGGTGGCGAAGGCGGGCCTATCCTGAAGGCACTCAGCAGCGCGGAGTACCGAGTGAGCCGCATCCTCGCCATCGTTCACGTGCAGGGGCGCGACCAGAAAGGTGTGGTCGCGCGCATCAGCACCTACCTCGCCGAGCGCAGCATCAACATCGAGGACATCGAGCAGCGGGTCGTCCAGGGCCAGTTCCTGATGGACATGCTGATCGACATCACCGAGGCGACGGTGACGCTCGACGAACTCGTGACGGGGCTGCTCACCATCGGCCGCGAGATCGGGATGGAAATCCGTGTGACGCTGCACAGCGAACGGCAGCGGCAGCGGGTGGCGGTGCTCGTTTCGAAGGAGCCGCACTGCCTCGACCAGCTCATCGCGGACTGGCGGGCCGGCGACCTGCGGGGCGACCTCGTGTGCGTGCTTTCGAACCACGAGACGCTGCGCCCGGTGGCGGAGGCGGCCGGCATCCCGTTCGAGTGGCACCCGAGCGACGACAAGGCGGCGCACGAGGCGTTCCTGCTGGAGCGGCTGGGCCACTACCGCGCCGACCTCGTGGTGCTGGCGCGCTACATGCAGATTCTCACGGGCGCGGTGGTGCAGCCGTATGCGGGCCGCATCATCAACATCCACCCGTCGCTGCTGCCCTATTTCCCCGGTGCGAATCCGTACCGCCGCGCGTGGGAGGACGGCGTCCGGGTGACGGGGTGTACGGCCCACTTCGTGACGGAGGAGCTGGACGCCGGGCCGATCATCCTCCAGGACGTCTTCCACATCGACGTCGGCGTCGACACGGTCGAGGACGTGCGGCGGAAGGGGCGGGCGCTCGAAGGGGTGGTCCTGAGCCGCGCCGTGCAGCTCTATCTGAACGGGGAGATCGTGGTGCTCGACGGGAAGGTGGTGTTCAAGCCCGGGATGCGGACCCTGCTGCGCGACCTGCGCGGACGCCCGTAGCGCCCGGTTCGTCGTTCGGGCCCAGCCGCCACGCCATCCGAACCCCGGGGATGCGGCCCCGGTAGACATCGACCACGTGTTCCGGGCAGACCGGGACGAGGGCGTGGGTCTCGCCGTCGATGTCGCCGTAGCGGTGGGTGGCGGTCGCGAGGATGTCGAAGCGTGACGTCAGCAGGCCGACGGGGTTGGTGACGTGACGGGGCGGCTGGCCTTCGGCCTGGCAGATGGCGCAGACGGACATGGGTCGCTCCTCCCTGGGGGCTGCGGATGCTCAGCCTACCACCGGGACGGCGATAACGGTTCTGCCGAGTGTCAAGATTCCGGGCGGGTTTCCAGCAGGTTGCGTGTCCGGCGGTGCCGCCACCAGAACATCGGCAGGAGCGCCGGGCGGACGAGGAGCCACTCGAGGAACTCCCCGGCCGGCGTTGGCAGGAGGCGGAACGCCACCGCGTCCTCGAGCCAGGCGCCGCCGGGTGCCGGGAGGAAGCGGTGCTGGTGGCGCCACCGCCGGAACGGGCCCCGCTCCTGCACGTCTTCGATGAGGCGGCCTTCGACGACGCGGGTGATGCGGGCGACCCAGGTCACGCCGAGCCGACCCCAGCCGAGGCGGAAGATCTGGAGGTCGCCTTCCCGTGCAGGGGCCGGCTCCGAAAGAAGGCGGAAGGGCGGGAACGGCGGGCTGATGCGGCCGAGGTTCCGGACGTCGGCGTGGAACCTGAACAGGTCCTCCGGCGAGGCGGGGATGAACGAGCGGACACGGAGGATGGTCACAGCGGCGGCTCCTTGCCGAGGAATTCGAGAGCGTCGCGGGCGGCGTTGATGCCAGACAGGGCCGTGCCGACGGTGCCCTGGCCCGGGAACGTGTGGTCGCCAGCGAGCCAGAGCCCCCGCGCGGCCCGGTGCGACGGCGCGCGCAGGGCGACCACCGACGGCACCTGTCGGAGGCCGCCGACGAAACCGCCCGGCCGCCCGGTAAACCGCTGGTAGGTCGCCGGGGTCGCCGAGCGGAGCAGCTGCACGCGACGATCGACGTCGGGGATGACGCGGCGGACGGCGGCGAGCAGCTGCTGCTCCAGCCGGGCGCGTCGCTGGCACGCTTCCGCGGGCGGCACCGCGAACTCCGCGGGCTGGACGTGCGTCGATACCGAGATGCTCCAGCGATTGGCCCGCGCGCCGCGGCCGGGGTAGATGGAAACGAGCGCGTTCGCGCCGGGCCGGTCGAGGTCGGCCGTCTCGGCGACGACCTGGTGGAACGGGTGGAGCTGCGGCAGGCCGGCCGCGTCGATGCCCAGGTGCAGGACGAAGGCGCCCCATGCTTCGCCCGGTTTTGGAAGGCGCGGCGGCCGCCCGAGGAGGAGGTCGAGGCCGGCAGGAGGCACGTTGGCGACGACGGCCCGGGCGGTCACGCGCTCGCCCGAGTCGAGGACGAGCGTCCAGGCTGCGTGCTCCCGGACCAGGCCCGCGATGCCGGCGGCGAACCGGACCTCGCCGCCGAGGCTGCGGACCGCGCGGACGAGCCGCATCGCGAGCGCGCCGGTCCCGCCATCGACCCACTGGCAGCCGCGCCGGTAGAGGTCGAGCGCGATGGCGCCCTGCACGGCAGAGCATTCGCTGGCAGTGGCTCCAGTCGCGTCGAGCAGGAGCGCATCGATGAGGGCGTCCGCCTCCGCCGACCCGCGGGCGCCGAGGAGCTGCTTGACCCGTCCGACCGTTGAGAACAGCCACGGCGCAGCGAGCGCGAGCGACGGCCGAACGGCGCGCAGCGAGCGGCGGACGTCGGCGGGCCGTTCGAGCGGAAAGGACGGCAGCGCGCTGCCGATGCGGTAGACCTCGCCGCCGACGAGGCGGACCCAGCGCCAGAAGCGGCGGTAGCCGGCCGGCGCGCCGGGGAAGCTCCGCGCGAACTCGTCCGCCCAGGCATCGTGGTCGGCGAGATACGGCACGGTCCGGTCGGGCAGGTGGAACACGATCGAGGGGTCGAGAGGCGAACTTTCGATGTGAACGTCGAGGATGTCGAAGACCTGTCGAAGGATGCCGCCGGGTTCCAGGCCGGTCACGACGGTTGCGCCGGCCGGGAACCAGAACCCTTCGAGCGCGAAATCGCCGGCACAGCCGCCGGGGCGCGTGTGCCGCTCGAAGAGGACGGTCTTCGCGCCGGCCTTCGCAGCGAGTGCGGCGGCGACGAGGCCGCCGAAGCCGCTGCCGATGACGGCGAGGTCGAACTCCTGCTGCTGGACCACGCCTCCATCGTAGGGAGTTCGACAGGAGTTTGACAAACGGCCGGGCCTGCGCAAGGATGGAAGGCATGAAGACGCCCGGCATCTACCGCATCGCGCAGGTGGAAGCGCTCACCGGGGTGAGCGCGCACGCCCTCCGCGCGTGGGAGCGGCGGTACGGGGTGCCGCGGCCGAGCCGGACGGGCGGCCAGCAGCGCACCTACTCGGAGGCGGACATCGCGATGATTCGGCGGATGCAGGAACTCTCGCAGCAGGGGGTGCCGCTCGCGCGGGCGGCGGAACTGGTGCTCCTCGAAGCGTCCACGCCCGGCGAGGGCTCGGGGCCGCGCATCGCGCTCCTCACCACCGAGCTTTCCGATGCGCTCCTCGCCTTCGACGAGCCCCGGGCTGCGGCGGCGTGGGCCGAGCTCTTCGACACGCTCGACCTGATGACGGCCTTCGAACGCGTCGTAGTTCCCTTGATGCGGGACATTGGCACCGCGTGGCACGAGCAGCGGATCACCGTCGCCCAGGAGCATTTCGCGTCGAACTTCGTCCGGGCGCGGCTCGACCAGCTGAGCCGGCAGGTGCAGCCGCTGCCGGGGGCGCCGACGGTGGTGCTGGCCTGTCTGGAGGGCGAGCACCACGAAATCGGGTTGCTCATGCTGGCGGTCATGCTCCGTTTCCAGGGGCTGCGGACGATCTACCTCGGGCAGGACGTGCCCGACGACGCGCTCATCCGCACGGTCGAAGACGCGCAGCCGGAGGTGCTGGCGGTGAACGCCGGCACGGCCGACGGGGCGCGGCACCTGCCGGGTGTCGTGCGGGCGCTCGCCGAGACGGCGCCGCTGACGTCGGTCGTCTACGGGGGCGGCGCGTTCGATGCCGAGCCGTCGCTCCGCATCGAAGCGCCGACGGCGCATTACGGCGGGCCGCGGCTGCTCGATGCCGTCGCCCTCGTCAACGAACTCGGACGTTCTCGCACAGGAGGTGCGGTATGAAAGTTGCCGTTGCAGGCGGGACCGGTTTGCTGGGGCGGGCCATCACGACGGCCCTGCTCGACGCTGGCCACCAGGTGGTCGTGGGCTCGCGCTCGCGGCCGGAGAAGGACCCGATCGACAGCCGGGCGCAATGGGTCTCGGTCGACGTCATGGCCCCCGCGACGCTCCCGGCGCTGCTCGCGGGCGCTGATGCCGTCGTCGATGCCGTCCAGTTCCCGAATTCGCCCATCGAGAACCCGAAGAAGGGCTACACCTTCGAACGGATCGACCTCGGCGGGACCCGCAACCTCGTCGACGCGGCGAAAGCCGCCGGCACGCCGCTCTTCATCGGGCTCAGCGGCGTCGGCGCGGCCGAGCACGCGGCCTACCACTGGCTCCGCTTCAAGTGGCAGGAGGAGCAGCACATCGCGGCGTCCGGCGTGCCGTACGTCGTCTTCCGGCCGAGCTGGATCTACGGCCCGCGCGACGTCTCGCTGAACCGGTTCCTCGGCTTCGCGAAGTTCCTCCCGTTCGTGCCGGTCATCGGGAACGGCAAGACGCGGATCACGCCGCTCTTCATCAACGACCTCGCGGCGCACGTCGTCGCAGCGCTCGAAAAGCCCGAGGCGCGGGGCCGCGTTTTCGAAATCGGCGGCCCGGCGGTGATGACCATGGACGAGGTCATCAAGACCGCCCTTCGGGTGGCGGGCAAGCGGCGGTTCCTCCTGCATTCGCCGAAACCGCTCATGAAACTGGTCGCGAGCGTCGTGCAGTACGCTCCGGGCCGGCCGCTGACGCCCGGCGCCATCGATTTCATCACGATGGACGGCATCGCCGATACCTCGGCGCTGCAGGAGGTGTTCGGGCTCCGCCTGACGCCGCTCGAGGAAGGGCTCGCGACGTACCTGAAGCGTTGACAATCAGGGGTGCCATCTATAGCAGGCATCCACCGCTTGCATGGACCCGGCGGAGATCGCGTAGAATCGGGCTGCGGCACCGCGGGGGCCGCGGACGACACCCTATCCGCACGGGACGACCATTGCGCGCTGACACCTCCGACGTAGCGTTCAGGCTTCTCCTGGCTCTCGGGGAGCTCTGGGAAGGGCTTCACCGGGCGGGCATCGACCCCTCGGCCCGCGGGCTTCACATCACGCACGAATACCTGGGCGGCTACACGAGGTACTGCGCAGGGCCCGGCTCGCACCCGCGGCTCGTCGTCGAATGGAACGAGTCGTCCCGCCACCTCCGCGTCATCCGCTGCGAGCCGTGGCCCGGCGTCGAAGCCACGATTTCGGCGACGGTCGCGCTCGTGCGGGCCGAGGCGCGCGCCCGCGGCATCAGCGACATCGTCGACCGGACGCTGGTCGCCGCCTGCAAGGAGCCGCTGAAGCCGGCGCGAAAGACCGTCCTCCCCACTGCGATGCAGGGCAACCCGGCGCTCGCCGGCCGGAGGGCGTAGCGGGCCGCTGCCCCGGGCGCGTACGATCCCGGCCGTGATGCCTGCGACCACCTTCCCGCTGCCCCGGCGTGCCCGGCTCCTGCCGATGCTGGCGGCCGCGCACCGGGAGCGGGGCTATCTCGATCCTGAGACGGTCGAAGGAATTGCCCGGGAGCTGCGCATCCCGGCAGCTGAAGCGTGGGAGGCGGCGACCTCCCAGCATGAGTTCCGCTTCGAACCGGGCCTCCCCGCGCGGGGCTGTGCGGGGGTAGCGTGCGCCATCCAGCCGGGCTGGCGCGAACCGACACTGCCGGCTGGATGTCTCTTCACGTGCTTCGCCCCGCCGGCGAGCGGTGACGAGCGGCCGTTCCCTCCGGACATGGTTCGCCGGGCCGGGCCGCTGCTCGCGTCATGGGAATGCGGGTGGGCCGGGTTCGAGCGCGCCCGGTCCCTCGGGCCGCAGGCAGCCCTCGAAGAGCTCGCGGCTTCCGGGCTGCGCGGGCGCGGCGGCGCGTACTTCCCCGCAGCGGCGAAGTGGCGAGCAGCGCTGCGCCACGGTGCGCCGTTGGCGCTCGTGATGAATGGTGAAGAGGGCGAGCCGGGCGTCTTCAAAGACCGGGCGCTGCTCTGCCTCCGGCCGGAGCGGGTCGTCGAAGGGCTGGCGATCGCGATGGAGGTGCTCCGCCCGGCGGTCACGATCGCGTTCATCAACGGCTCGGCCGACCCTGCGGCGGAGGCGTTCGAACGCGCGCTCGCCGACTCGCCGGTCGCCGGGCAGGTGCTCGTCTACCGCGGCGCCGGCGGCTATGTGCTCGGCGAGGAGACCGTGCTGCTCAACGCCATCGAGGGGAGGCGGGCCGTGCCGCGGCCGCGGCCCCCGCTGCCGGTCGATGCCGGGCTGTTCGGCATGCCGACGGTCGTGAACAACGTCGAGACGTTCGCGTCGGTGAGCGTCATCTTTCGGCAGGGCGCCGCGGCGTTTCGTTCGTTCGGGACTTCGGAGGCGCCGGGGACGCGCCTCCTCTCGCTGAGTGGCCGGGTCGCGCGGCCGGGTATCTACGAGGTGGCGCTCGGCACGCGCCTGTCCGACGTCCTGGAGGAGGCGGGCGCGCCGCCGGCCGAGCGGACGGCGCTGTTGTGCGGCGGCCCCTCGGGAGGGTTCCTGCCGGCGGCGATGGCGGACGTGGCGACTTTGCCCGGGCGCTACCACCCGACGGGGGCGATGCTCGGGGCGGGCGGCGTCGTCGTCCTCGAAGCACCGGGCGACATCCGCCGCGCGGCGCTGACGATGGCCGCGTTCAACGCCGAGCAGTCGTGCGGCAAGTGCACGCCGTGCCGCGAAGGTGCGCCGCTCCTGTTCGAACAGCTTTCCGCGGGTGAAACGTCGGACATCGACGAGCTGGCCGAGGTCGTGCAGGCGGCCTCGCTCTGCGGGCTCGGGCAGATGGCGACCGGCCCTGTCCGCTCGGCGCTCGCGTTCTGGCCGGAGGTGTTCCGATGAGAGTCGACGGGCAGGAGGTCGAACCGGCCGGGACGATCCTCGATGCGGTGCTGGCGCTCGGCATCAGCCTCCCGCACCTGTGCAAGGACGACAATCTGCCGGCCATCGGCGCCTGCCGGACGTGCCTCGTGGAGGCGGACGGCCGTGTCGTCGCTGCCTGCCACACGCCTGCCGCCGGGGTCGAGGAGGTGCTGACGGCGAGCGAGCGGGCCGTTCGGCTTCGGCGGGCAGTGCTCCGGCTGACCGCGCGGATGCACGGGCCCCGGCCCGACGTGGAGGGCGGCCCGCGAAGCGCCGAGCTCTGGGCCGCCTACGGCGAGCACGGCCTGGAGCAGCCGGCCTACCCGCGGCGCGCCCGCGACACGTTCGACACGAGCAGCCCGTTTTTCCACTTCGATGAGCAGGCGTGCATCCTCTGCGGGCGGTGCGTGGCGGCCTGCCAGGGGCTCCAGCACATCGGGGCGATCGGCATCGCCGGTACGGGCACGCATGCGCGGGTGACACCGGGCGCGGGCGTTGCATTCGCGGCGTCCATCTGCACGGCCTGCGGGTCGTGTGTCGCTGCCTGCCCGACCCACGCGCTTCGCCCGGCCCCGTCTTCGCGGGACGGGGTTCGTTTCGAACGCGCGACGGAGGGGTGAAATGGAGACGAAGACCTGGACGACCTGCCCCTTCTGCGGCGTCGGCTGCGGCATCGTGGTCCACACCCGCGAAGGGCGCATCAGGTGGGTTGACGACGACCCGGCGAACCTTTCGAGCCGGGGCATGCTCTGCGTGAAGGGGCGGTTCGGCACCACGTTCGTGCAGCACCCGGACCGGCTGACGACGCCGCTCATCCGGCGGGGCGGCGAATTCGTGCCGGCGACCTGGGACGAAGCGCTCGACCTCATCGCGGAGCGGCTTCCGGCCTTCCGGGGCCGGTTCGGCAGCTTCGCGAGCGCAAAGGCGACCAACGAGGATGCCTTCGTCCAGCAGAAGTTCATCCGGCTCATCATGGGGACGAACAACATCGACCACTGCACGCGGCTCTGCCATTCGCCGAGCGTCGAGGCGATGCTGGACCAGCTCGGCAGCGGCGCGACGAGCAACTCCTACTCCGATTACGAAGAGGCCTCGTGCCTCGTGCTGGTCGGCTGCGACCCGGGGTCGAACCACCCGGTGATCGCCTCGCGGATGCGGAAGGCGGTCGATGAGTTCGGCACGCGGCTGGTGGTGGTCAACCCGAAGCGCATCGATATGGCGGAGCGCGCGGATATCTTCCTGCAGCCGCTGCCGGGGACGGACGTGGCGCTCTTCAACGGGATGGCGCGCGCGATTCTCGACGAGGGGCTCGAAGACCGGGCGTTCATCGCTGGCCGGACCGAAGGGTTCGAGGCGTGGCGCGCGGCCGTGCTGGAGCGGACGGTCGAGGAGTACGCGGCGGTGTGCGGCGTCGGGGTGGCGGACCTGCGCGAGGCGGCGCGGCTGTACGCTGCGCCGCCGCCGCGGCGCGGGCTGCCGCCGGGCGAGCGGCCGGGGAGCTGCCTCGCATGGGGTATGGGCATCACCCAGCATGCCCACGGGACCGACAACGCGCGGGCGCTCATCAACCTGGCGCTGCTGACGGGGCAGCTCGGCCGGCCCGGCTGCGGGATTTCGCCGCTGCGCGGGCAGAACAACGTGCAGGGCTGCGGCGATGCGGGCTGCATCCCCGATTCGCTGCCGGGCTACCAGCCGTACGCTGGCGACGTCGCGGCGATTTTCGAAGAAGCCTGGGGCGCGGGCATCCCGCGCGAGCCAGGCATCAAGGCGACGGACATGGTCGAGCGGATCGAGGCGGGCGACATCCGGGCGATGTATATCGTGGGCGAGAACCCGCTCCTCTCCGAGCCGAACCTCGCCCACGCCGGGGCGCTGTTCCGGCAGCTCGACTTCCTCGTGGTGCAGGACCTGTTCCTGCACGAGACGGCGCAGCTCGCGGACGTGGTGCTCCCGGCCTGTTCGTTCGCGGAGAAAGACGGCACGTTCACGAACAGCGAACGTCGGGTGCAGCGGGTGCGGCCGGCGATCCCGCCGGTGGGCGCATCGCGGCCCGACTGGGCGATCATCGCGGACCTCGCGCGGCGGATGGCGCCCGGCGCCGGCATCGACCCGCGGCAGTTCGCCTACGGTTCGGCAGCGGAGGTGTTCGCCGAGATGGCGCGGCTCACGCCGCAGCTGCGCGGCATCAGCTACGAGCGATTGGACCGGGAGGGCGGCATCCAGTGGCCGTGCCCAAACCCGGACCATCCCGGAACGCGCTTCCTGTACGCGGACCGGTTCCCGCGAGGGCTGGGGAAGTTCGTGCCGGTGCGGCAGGCTGCGCCGGCGGCGGAGTTGCCCGACAGCGCGTACCCGCTCGTGCTCAACACGGGCCGGGTGCTGTACCACTGGCACGGCGGAACGATCACGCGGCGCGTGCAGGCGCTCGTCGAGCAGATGCCGGAGGTGCCGGTCGCCATCCACCCGGACGACGCTGCCAGGCTGGGCATCGACGAGGGCGTCGAGGTCGTGGTGCGGTCGCGGCGGGGGCGCCTGACCGGAAAGGCGGTCATCACGGATGCCGTGCGCGAAGGGTCGGTCTTCGTGCCGTTCGTGAAACTGCAGGAGAGCGCCGCGAATTTCCTCACCAACAACGCCTACGACGAGCCATCGCGTATTCCGGAGTACAAGGTCTGCGCCGTCCGGGTGGAGAAGAAACGGCCCCGTCCGGTCGGCGCTATCGGCGCTCCGCCCACTGCTTCGCGTGGTAGGTGATGATGATGTCAGCCCCGGCGCGGCGGATGCTCGTGAGCGTCTCGTCGATGACCCGGTCGCCGTCCAGCCAGCCCCGATCGATGGCGGCCATGAGCATGCTGTACTCGCCGCTGACGTTGTAGGCCGCGACCGGGACGGTGACGGCCTCGCGGACGGCGCGGATGACGTCGAGGTAGGGCAGCGCGGGTTTGACCATCACCATGTCGGCGCCCTGCTCGATATCGGCGCGCACTTCGCCGAGGGCCATGCGGGCGTTCGCCGGGTCCATCTGGTAGCCGCGGCGGTCGCCGAAGGCCGGTGCGCTGTCGGCCGCTTCGCGGAAGGGGCCGTAGAACCCGCTGGCAAACTTCGCGGCGTAGGAAAGGATGGGCACGTTCGAGAAGCCGGCGGTATCGAGGGCCCGCCTGATGGCGAGCACGCGGCCGTCCATCATGTCGCTCGGCGCGATGACGTCGCAGCCGGCGCGGGCGAGCGAGACCGCGGTTTCGGCGAGGAGCGGGAGCGCTGCGTCGTTATCCACCGAGCCGTCCGGCCGGAGCGGGCCGCAGTGCCCGTGGCTGGTGTACTCGCAGAGGCAGACGTCGCCCATCACGACGAGGTCGGGCGCGGCGTCTTTGATGCGGGGGATGGCCTGCTGAACGATGCCGTCGGCGGCCCAGGCGCCGCTCCCGGCGCCGTCCTTCGCGGCGGGCAGGCCGAACAGCATGACGCCGCCGATGCCGAGGCGGGCGAGGCTGCGGGCTTCCCCGGCGAGGGCGTCGAGGCCGAGGCGGTCCTGGCCTGGCATGGACGGTATCGGCGAACGCCCCGCGAGGCCGGCCTCGACGAAGAGCGGGTACACGAGGTGGGCCGGGGTGAGCTCCGTTTCGCGGACGAGCCGGCGCATCGCCTCGGTGGAGCGAAGCCGGCGGTGGCGGGCGAACGTGCCGAGTTCCATGTGCTGGCAGTGTAGCATCGGTGAAGCCCCGGAGGCCGGGGAGGGCTGCACGGGCTATCCTTGGAGCGACATGGAACGACGGCTCCCGGCCCAGTACGAAGGGTGGCAGGCGCACGAGGCGCAGATGCGGCGGATGACGACGCCTGAGCTCGTGGCCGAGATCCAGGACGGCCCCCCGGACCGCCGGCTGGCCGCGCTCTCGGTCATCAACCTCGCAGCCGTCGATGCCACAGTGGTGCGGGACTGGATTCGGACGCTGCCGGACGCCGAGGCGAACGAGCTGGCGGGCGCGATCCCGGTCCTCTCCCCCGATGGGTCGTGCGAGGAGGACGCGCGGTGGTGCGCGCTCGCCCGGGACGGGTACGCGGCGCGGCGGCTGCCGACGTTCCTCGTCGTGCTGATGGCCTCGCTCGAGGCGATGGAGGCGCGGGGCTGTGCCGGCGCGGCTGCCGAATGGGAACGGACCGCCGATTGGCTGGGCGAGATGTTCGACCGGCTGAGCGCGGAAGGCGACGAAGACGCGCTCGACGACATTTCGCTGTTCGTCTTCGAGAACTACCTCGACCGGGAAGCGATGTTCGAGTGCTTCTGCGGGGCGATCGTGCGGCACGAGTGGTTCGCGGGCGAGGTGAGCGCGAACCCGTCGATCTACCTCGCGAGGCTCCCGGAGCACCGGCAGCGGCGGGCGCTGCTGGAAGCTGCGCAGGCCGGCGGGCTTCCCTTCGAGCAGTCGTGGGCGAACCTCCGCACCGCCTGAGCGGGCTGCAGCGCTAGACGGCGCACTCGCCTTCGCCGCGCTGCAGCCGGTAGAGCTCGAGCCGGTTCCAGTCGATGAACATCCCGCGGTTGTCGTCGCTGAACTCGCCCGGGATGCAGAGGTCGGCGATCGCTTCTTCGAATGGCGCCGGGCCGACGCGGTCGAAGAACGCGTTGAAGGTCTCGCCGGGCTGCCGGTTCGATTCGTAGAGGCGGATGAAGCGCTCGACGGCGTCGGGACCGCGCTTTGCGGGCAGGCGGACCTTCAGCTGCTGGGCGAGCCGGAGTTCGCCGTTGTCGTAGTTGCCGCCGAGGAAGACGTGGTAGGCGGGCAGCTGGTGGTCGCCGACCTTCATCGCGGCGCCGTGGAAGCCGATGGTGGCGATGTGGTGCTGGCCGCAGCTGTTCGGGCAGCCGCTCATCTTGATGTGGATCTTCCGGGTGAGCGGGTCGGTGATGTTCAGCGCCTCGACGCGCTCCTGGATGGCCTGGTTCAGCCCCATCGAAGAGGTGATGCCGAGCTTGCAGCTGTCGGTGCCGGGGCAGCTGACGACGTCGGTAATGGTCTGGGCCCCGATATCGGCGAGGCCGAGCTCCTTCAGGCGCAGGAAGACTTCGTACAGGCTCTCATCGCGGACCCAGCGGAGGACGATGTTTTGGCCGACGGTGGTGCGGGCGTAGCCGCCGGTGTAGTCGCGCATGATGGCGGCGAGGCCGCGGAACTGTTCCGGCCGGAGGTCGCCGCGGGTGACCTTGACTTCGACGGCGCTGAAGCCCTGCTGCTTCTGCGCGCGGACGTTGGCCGCGACGAAGGCGGTGAACTCGCGGTGGTCGCCGTTCGGCTGCTGGTAGTGCGGCCGGCGCGCCGGGGCGTTGGCTTCTTCGTCGTGGATGAAGAGGAGCGGGTCGGGGCGGAAATCGCGGCCCTGCGCCCAGTCGCCCTTCAGCTCCTCCTCGACCATCCGGCGGAACTCGTCGATGCCGACCCGGTCGACGAGGAACTTGATGCGGGCTTTCGCGCGGTTCTTCCGGAGTTCATCGGCGCGATTGAAGATGCGGAGCACCGCCTCGGAGACCTTGAGGTAGTCGTCGACGGACACGAAGTCGTAGAGGACGGGCGCTTTGCGGGGCATCGTGCTCAGGCCGCCGCCGACGACCATCGTGAAGCCCTTCACGCCGTCGCGGATGCGGGGGATGAAGCCGAGGTCGTGGATGCCGGTGATGGCGGTGTCGGCGTCGGTCGCGGTGAAGGCGACCTTGAACTTTCGGGGGAGGAGCTGGGTGAGCGGGTTGCGGAGCCAGCGGCGGGCGAACGCGCCGGCGTAGGGCGTCGGGTCGAAGGGCTCGCCTTCCTGGATGCCCGCCCACGGGTCGCCCGTCACGTTGCGGACGGTGTTGCCGCACGCCTCCCGGGTGGAGAGCCCCGCGCGGCCGAGGACGAAGAGCGCTTCGGCGGCTTTGAGGAGCGGGATGTGGTGGAACTGGATGTTCTGGCGGGTCGTGATGTGGCCCTTGCGCAGCGGAGCGTACTTCTCGGCGACTTCGGCGAAGGCTTCCATCTGCTCCGGGGTGACGCCGCCGAAGGGGAGCTTGACGCGGATCATCTGGACGTTCGGCTGCCGCTGCCCGTAGACGCCCTGCTTGAGACGGAAGCCGATGAACTGCGCTTCGTCCCACTCGCCATTGATGAAGCGGGCAGCCTCGGTCTTGAAGTCTTCGAGCTCGCGTTCGAGGACCGGGAGCACCTTCCCGGGCTCGTTGGTGTAGACGATGGTCTCGACGTCGGGCATGGCGCACCCCGGTGGTGGAGATTCGCGCAGTTCCGCCGAGGAACTCAGCAGAAAGCTGACTGACTTTATCAACTTGAGGACTTGCCGGCAACGGTGGGAATGGATAAAGTTGAGCGAGTTACTCAGCTAAGGAGCTGCCCATGACCGCCGCGCCGGCATTCAGTGATGCCGACTACCGGGCTCTCAACGAACGGTTCGAATCGGCCAGTCCCGAGGAGATCGTCCGCTGGGCGGTGGAGACGTTCGGCGACGGCCTCTCGGTGGGAGCGAGCTTCGGCGGCGCGAGCGGGATGGCGATCCTGCACATGGTGTCGCGGCTCAAGCCGGACGTGCACGTCTTCGTGCTCGATACGGACTACCTGTTCGAGGAGACCTACGAGACGATGCGGCGGGCCGTGCCGGCGCTGGGCCTCACGAACGTCCAGGTGTACAAGTCGAAACTCACCCATGAGGAGCAAGCGCGGCAGTACGGCGCAGCGCTCTGGATGCGCGACCCGGACCTCTGCTGCGAACTCCGGAAGGTGGAGCCGAACCGCCGCGCGCTCGAAGGGAAGAGCGCGTGGGTCAGCGGCCTCCGGCGCGACCAGTCGGAAGGCCGCGCCGACACGCCGATCGTCTCCTGGGCGCCGAAGTTCGGGGTCGTGAAGATCAACCCGCTGGCGAACTGGACGGAGAAGCAGACGTGGGCGTACCTGCTCGAGCACGGGGTTCCGTACAACCCGCTGCTGGACCGCGGCTACGCGAGCATCGGCTGCTACAACTGTACGGTGCCCGGCGTCCAGGGGCGGGCGGGCCGCTGGCAGGGCTTCGAGAAAGACGAGTGCGGGCTGCACACCTGACGACGACAAGGAGCGGTGCGGCCGACGGCCGGGCCGGGAAGGACGCGAGATGACACAGCGGAACGGTTTCGTGGTGTGGTTCACGGGGCTCTCGGGGGCAGGCAAATCCACCCTGACGGCGTTGCTCGCCCCTGAGCTTCGGAAGCGCGGGCTCGCCGTCGAGGTGCTCGACGGCGACGAAGTGCGAACCCACCTGTCGAAGGGACTGGGCTTCAGCCGGGAGGACCGGGATACCAACATCCTGCGCATCGCCTGGGTTGCGCGGCTGCTGGCGCGCAACGGCGTCGCCGTCATCACGGCCGCGATTTCGCCCTACCGGGACACCCGCGACGCGGCGCGGGCGATGATCGAGGCGGACGGCGTGCCGTTCCTCGAAGTCCACCTCGCGGCGTCGCTGGAAGCGTGCGAGGCGCGGGATGTGAAGGGGCTCTACGCCGAGGCGCGCGCGGGCAGGCGGCCCGGCTTCACGGGCATCGACGACCCGTACGAGCCGCCGCTGGCGCCCGACCTCCGGCTGGACACCGGGAGCGAGCCGGCCGAGGCGAGCCTCGCGGCGCTGCTGCAGCTGCTGGAAACGCGGGGGCTCGCACCATCCCCGGCGGAGGTGCGGCCGTGACGGCGCATGCGGTGATGCCCGTCGACCACGACCCCGGCCTCGACCTCCTGGAGGCCGAGGCCGTCTTCATCATGCGGGAAGTCGCAGCGGAGTTCGAACGGCCCGCCTTGCTCTTCTCCGGCGGCAAGGACTCGATCGTGCTGCTCCGGCTCGCGCAAAAGGCGTTCTGGCCGGCGCGCTTCCCGTTCACGGTCCTGCACGTCGACACCGGACATAACTTTCCTGAGGTGATCGCGTTCCGCGACCGGCGAATCGCGGAGCTGAAGGCTCGCCTCGTCGTTGCATCGGTACAGGAGGCCATCGACGAGGGGTGGGTGCAGGAGGAGCGGGGCCCGCGCGCATCGCGGAACCGGCTCCAGACGCCGGTGCTGCTGGCCGCGATCGCGCGGCACCAGTTCGATGCTGCCATCGGCGGCGCTCGGCGGGACGAGGAGAAGGCGCGGGCCAAGGAGCGCGTCTTTTCGTTCCGGGACGAGTTCGGGCAGTGGGACCCGCGCAATCAGCGGCCCGAGCTGTGGAACCTGTACAACGGCCTTCATCTGCGCGGCGAGCACATGCGGGTGTTCCCGCTTTCGAACTGGACGGAGCTCGACGTCTGGCGCTACATCGCGCGGGAGCGGCTCGAGATCCCGTCGATCTACTTCGCGCACGAGCGGGAGGTGTTCCAGCGCGACGGCATGCTGATGGCGGTCAGCCCGTTCCTGCCGCGGCTGCCGCACGAGCGAAGCTTCGTCGAGACCGTCCGCTACCGGACGGTCGGGGACATGACCTGCACCGCGGCCGTCCGTTCTTCGGCGAAAACCGTGGAGGAGATCATCGCGGAGGTTGCCACAGCGCGGGTGACCGAGCGGGGCGCGAGCCGGGCGGACGACCAGTTCTCGGAGGCCGCGATGGAAGACCGGAAGCGGGAGGGGTACTTCTGATGGACCTCCTCCGTTTCGTGACTGCCGGGTCGGTCGATGACGGGAAGAGCACGCTCATCGGCCGGCTGCTCTACGACACGAGGCAGGTGTTCGAGGACACGCTGGCGAGCATCGAACGCGCGAGCCACGCGCAGGGGCTGGACGAGCTGAATCTCGCGCTGCTGACGGACGGGCTGCGGGCCGAACGGGAGCAGGGCATCACGATCGACGTCGCCTACCGCTACTTCGCGACGCCGCGCCGGAAGTTCATCATCGCAGACGCGCCGGGCCATGTGCAGTACACGCGCAACATGGTCACGGGCGCCTCAACGGCGCACCTTGCGCTCATCCTCGTCGATGCGCGCAAGGGTGTGGTGGAACAAACGCGGCGGCATTCGGCGCTCGCCGCGCTGCTGGGCATCCACCACGTGGTGCTTTGCGTGAACAAGATGGACCTGGTCGGCTGGTCTGAGGCGCGTTTTCGCGAGATCGAGGAGGAGTACCGCGCCGTCGCGCGGTCGCTGGGGATCGATGCGGTGACCGTCGTCCCGCTGGCGGCGCTGACGGGCGCGAACATCGTGCACCGCTCGGGTGAGCTCGGCTGGTACGACGGGCCCACACTCCTGGAGTTCCTCGAAGCTGTCCAGGTGCCGGACCCGGCCCGCCGGGCCCCCTTCCGGTTTCCCGTGCAGTACGTCATCCGGCCGCAATCGCGGGAGTTCCCGGATTACCGCGGCTACGCCGGCACGGTGGCGGCAGGCTCCGTCCGGGTGGGCGATGCGGTCCGCGTGCTCCCCCTCGGAGCCGTGACGCAGGTGTCGGCGATCGACCGCTTCGAAGAATCGCTCAGCGAGGCGTCGGCCGGCGATGCGGTGACGATTCGCCTCACCGACGAGCTCGATGCGGGCAGGGGGAGCATGCTCGTGGCGGCGCACGACCCGATCGCGCCGGTGGACGTCGTCGAAGCGGACGTGTGCTGGATGCGTGAAGATGCCCCGCTGGCGCCGGGGCAGCAGGTGCTCCTGAAGCAGACGACCCGCAGGACGCGCGCGGTGGTGGAATCGCTCATCGACCGGCTCGACGTCCACCAGCTGACGCGCGAGCCGTCTCCCGCGCAGCTCCGCCTGAACGATATCGGCCGGGTGCAGTTCCGGCTGATGGAGCCCGTGGTTGCCGACCTGTACGAGGCCTGCCGCGAAACCGGGGCCTTCATCATCATCGACCCGGCAACGCGCCACACGACCGGCGCGGGCATGACCAGGGCGGCCGCGCCTGCCGCCGCCGCGGGTGCCGGATGAACGGCGGACCGGGCGAAGAAGCGCTCGCGCCGAGGAGCCGCGAGGTCGAGGCTGAAGCTGTGCCCGCCGGCCGCCGGGCCGCCGTCCGCAGGGCGGGCGTGCCGGTTTCACGCGCCGCCGCCGCGCTGACCGGGATCTTCCTGTTCATCCTCGGACTTCAGGTGCTCAAGACCGGCGCGCGGACGCTGGTGCCGCTGCTCGACGGCCTCGATATCGCCGGCCCGGTGAACAGCGTCGGGTTCGGCTGGCTCCTCGCCTATGCGGCGATGAGCGGTTCGCCGGTCGCCGCGATCGGCGTCACGCTGCTCGCGGGCGGCGTGCTCAGCGAGTCCGAAGCGTTCGGCGTCATCGGCGGGTCACGGCTCGGGGCGTCGTTCATCGTCCTCGCTGTCGGGTTCGTCCTGTACGTCGCCCGGAAGCGGAATCCCGACAGCCTCGCGATTGGCGTGATCTCGTTGCTCACGACGTTCACGACGCAGGGCCCGGCGATCATGCTGGGGCTGATTTCGCTCCACTACGGCTGGCTGGACCGGCTCCAGTTCACGCCGCCGCCGGGCATGCTCGACTGGGTGGATGCGCTCTACGGCGAGCCCGTGGCGTGGCTCGACGCGCGGCTTCCGGGGGGCGCGCTGTTCGGGCTCGGGGTGGTCATCCTCCTCGGCAGCTTCGCCGTGTTCGACCGGGCGCTGCCGCAGCTCGAGGCCGGCTCGAGCAGGTTCGATGCGGCGATGCACCGGATGCGCTCGCGGTGGTTCATGTTCCTGATGGGCGGCGCGGTCACCTCGATGACGATGAGTGTGTCGATTTCGCTCACGCTGCTGGTGCCCCTCAGCCTGAAGGGCTACCTGAAGCGCGACCAGGTGCTGCCGTACGTCATGGGCGCGAACATCACGACGTTCATCGACACGCTGGCCGGGGCGCTCATCCTCGGGGGTGCGACAGCGTTTACGGTCGTGCTGACCGAGATGATCTCGGTCGGCGTCGTCTCGCTGGTCATCCTCACGTTCTTCTACGGGCCGTACTCACGGGCCATTCTCCGGCTCGCCCATGAAGCGACGCGGAGCGAGCGGCGGCTCGCGGTCTTCCTCGCGGCCATCGTGGCGGTTCCGCTGGTCCTGCTCTTCGCCTGACCCGCGGATCACCGGTGCAGGGATTCGTCGGGGGTGTCGGCGGCGACGCCGGCGGCGTACAGCGCGGCGATGCGGGCGTCGTCGAGGCCGAGCAGCTCGCGGAACACCCAGTCGTTGTGCTCGGCGAAGCCGGGGGCGTGGAGGCGGATGTGGCCCGGCGTCCGCGACAGCACCCAGGGCGGCGCTTCCATCTCCCAGGTGCCGGCGTCGGGGTGGGTGTGTTCGACCCAGGCGCCCGTCGAGCGGAGATGAGGGTCGGCGACGAGCTCCGGCGTCGTGAGGACCGCACCAGCCGGGACGCCGGCGCGCTGGAGCAGGTGCATCGCCTCGTGGTGGCCGCGCTGCAGCGTCCACGCCTCGATTTCGGGGTCGAGGTCGCGCTCGTTCGCCTTCCGGGCGGCGGCGGTCACGAAGCGGGGGTCGTCGGCGAGGTCGGGCCGGCGGATGACGGTGCACAGGGCGCGGAACTGCTCGTCCGTCTCGCACGCGATGGCGACCCAGCGGTCGTCGCCGGCACAGCGGTAGACGTTGTGCGGGGCGTGGTGGGGGTGGCGGTTTCCCATCGGCCGCGGGAGTTCGCCGGTGAGGCTGTACCCCACGATGTGTTCGCCGACGAACATGGTGAGGTTTTCGCGCTGTGCGAGCTCGACGTAACAACCCGCGCCGGTGAGGCGGCGCTTGCGGAGCGCGAGCGTGACCGCGCCGACGAGCGCCGTCGCGGCCATCGGGTCGCCGTAGCTGAAGCCGGTCTTCATCGGCTCGCCGTCTTCGTACCCGGAGATTGAGACGAGCCCGGCGAGCTGCTCGACGTTCGACCCGTAGGCGACGTAGTCCTTTTCGGGGCCGGTCTTGCCATGGCCGGGCATCGAGACGTAGATGATGCTTGGGTTTACGGAGCGGACGGTCTCGTAGTCGAGGCCGAGGTTGTCCATCACGTCGGAGCGGTAGTTTTCGACCAGCACGTCGCTGATGGCGCAGAGCTGCAGGACCGTTTCGCGGCCGAGCGGGTGGGCGAGGTCGAGCGAGACGGCGTACTTGTTCCGGTTGTTGTGGTTGAAGTAGGCCGACCGGTTGTACCAGCGGGGCACGTCGCGAGGGATGAGGCCGAGGGCGCGGAGCAAGTCCCACTGGCGGGGGCTTTCGACCTTGATGACTTCTGCGCCGTAGTCGCCGAGGAGGCGGGTGCCCATCGGCCCGGCCCAGACCATCGTGAGGTCGACGACGCGGACGCCGTCGAGGGGCTGGCTCATGGCTGGCGCTCCTTGCGGGCGAGGCTGGGCGGGCCCTGCCAGGTTTCGCCGTTATCCAGCGCCACGGTGAGCTGGGTGCCGGATTCCTCGACGGTGCCGGCGAGTTCGGGCGTGCCGGCCGGATAGGAGGACTTCCTCGGAACGATCACGCGCGCCCCGGCCGGGAATTCCGCGCTGGCGATGATCTCGAGCGCTTCGATGCGGCGGCCGATGGCGCGCGCGAGGACCTGGAAGAGCGCGAAATCGTCGGTCTTCCGGAAGGTCTCCAGCGCTTCCTCGCGCGAAGCGGCTTCGCGGGCAGGGCGGAGGTCGGCCGGCGGCGGGATCGTGTCCTCGTCGCCGCGCGCGAGGAGGGCGGCGACGTATTTCCGCGCCCGCGGCGCGGCCTCTCCGGTCAGGCGATGGAGCAGCGCGAGGTCATCGCACTGTTCGAAAAAGGCTGCCGCGCGCGCGACACGCTCCCGCTGGTTCATGCCGGGAGGCTCCCGAGGACCTCGGCGGTGTGCTCGCCGAGGAGCGGCGCCCGGCCGGCGTCCCAGTCGCCGGGCCCCATCCACCAGGGCGGGCCGGGATAGACCGCTTCGCCGGCGACCGGGTGGTCGATGCGCTGGAGGAAGCCGCGGGCGTTCAGCTGGGGACTTTCGACCAGGTCTGCCATCGTGTGGACGAAGGCGATGGGCGCGCGGCCTGCGCCAGCCCTCCGGTAGAGGTCGTGTTTCGTTTCGGTCGCCGCCCAGGCGTAGAGCTCGGCCATGAGCTCGTCGTTGTGGGCGACGCGGTCGGCCTGGGTGGCGAAGCGCGGGTCCTCGCCGAGGTCGGGGCGGCCGATGACCTCGAGGAACGGCTTCCAGTTGCGCGGCATGAGGTGGATGCCGATGTGGCCGTCGGCGCAGGGGTAGATGCCGATGAAGCTCGCCATGTGGTTGCCGCGGCGGATGCCGCTCCACTGGCCGAGGTAGCAGTAGTAGGGGATCGAGGCCTCGAGAATGGGCGCCATGCAGCGCTGGATGGAGATATCGACGTGCTGGCCGCGCCCGTCCCGCTCGGCTGCGAGGACGGCGAGCATCGCGGCCGAGAAGGCGTTGAGGCCGCCCTGGTAGTCGGCCTGGTAGCCGCCGTTCTTCAACGGGCCGCCTTCGAGCGTGCCGGTGATGTACATCTGGCCGCCCATGGCGAAGGCGATGAGGTTGTTCCCGCGGTAGTTCGCGTATGGGCCCTGCTGGCCGAACGGGGTGATCGACACCATGACGATGCGCGGGTTGCGTTCGGCGAGCGACGCGTAGTCGAGACCGAGTGCGGCGAGGTCGGCTGGCCGGTAGTTCTCGACGAGGACGTCGGCGGTCTCGATGAGGCGGAGCAGGCGGCCGCGGCCCGCGGGGTCGCGCGGGTCGAGGACGACCGACTTCTTCCCGGTGTTGAGGTAGAGGAAGAGGGCGCTGGCTTCAGGGTCCGGCTCGCCGCGGGGGAACGGCCCGTGGGCGCGGGCGATGTCGCCGCGGGGCGGCTCCACCTTGATGACCTCGGCCCCGTACCCGGCGAACAGCTTGCCGCAGTACGGGGCCGAGACGAACGTGCCAAATTCGATGACGCGGAGACCTTCGAGGGGCCGGCTCACGGAGGCGCATCTTACGCGCCCTGACGCTTCTCCTCATCTCCCGGGTGCTCAGCCCGGACGGCGCCGCCGCGGTCTCCGTGAATCTGCGAAAAGTCGAACCGGGTCGGCGGAATCTGGCCCATGCGGCCCGAGTGGTAATCCCGGATGGCCTGGAAGATTTCGTCGCGGGTGTTCATCACGAACGGGCCGTGGAAGACCACGGGCTCGCGGATGGGGCGGCCGCCGAGGATGAGGACGTCGAGATTGCGGGCGCGCGAGTCCTGGATGTCGTCGGCTTCGATGATGATGCCGTCGCCGTTGCCGAACACGACGAGCTGGCCCTCGCCGAACGGACGCCGTTCGAGCCCGGCCCGGCCGCGGCCGTTGAGCGCGTAGGCGAGCGCGTTGAAGTCGCGCGGCCATGCCGTTTCGAAGCGGGTTCCCGGCGGAAGCGTCACGTGCGCGTAGGCGATTGGGGTGTGCGTCACGCCGGGGCCGCGGTGACCACCGAGCTCCCCGGCGATGAGGCGGACGAGCGCGCCGCCATCGAACCCGGCGAGGAGGGTGACGGCGGAGGCGCCGATATCCTGGTAGCGGGGCGGCGTCCATTTCATCGCCGCCGGGAGGTTCACCCAGAGCTGCACGCCGTGGAACAGGCCGCCCTTCTGGATGAGCCAGGCGGGCGGCACTTCGTCGTGGAGGATGCCAGCGCCGGCGGTCATCCACTGGGTGGCGCCGTCGGCGATGTACCCGCCGCCCCCGGTCGAATCGTGGTGCTCGAGGGCGCCGTCGATCATGTAGGTGACCGTTTCGAAGCCGCGGTGGGGATGCCACGGGGCGCCTTTCGCCTCGCCCGGGGCGTATTCGACCGCGCCGATGTGGTCGAGGAGCAGGAACGGGTCGGCGATGCCGAGGTCGAGGCCCGGGAAGGGCCGGCGCACCTGGAAGCCTTCGCCTTCGAGGTAGGTCGGGGCGGTGACAACGAGGTGGACTGGCCGGGGACGGTCAGTCGGCCCGAGCCGGTCGAGACGGGGCAGGGTGAGCGGGTTGGCTGGCGTGACGGCAGGCACAGGCGCCTCCTTCGTTGCAGATGCAACTACCAGCCTAGCAGGTTTCCCGCCGCGCCGTCAGGGTCACCCCCGGGAGGGGAGCTGGACCTGGACGTTCGCCCGGGTGCTCGGCTGGCCTTCGGCGAGCGTGACGATTTCGAGCTCGACGAGGTGGGCGCCGTCTTCGACGCGCTTCTCGACGACGCGGCCCGCGAGCACGAGCGGCCGGTCGGCGACATCGGGCCGGCGGTAGGCCGCACGGACACTGCGCACCATGCCCTCGGTGCCGGCCCAGTCGCTGACGTACTGGGTGATCCAGGCGAGCTTGAGGAGGCCGGGGACGAGCGCGCCGCCGACGCCGAGGCGCTTGCCGGCTTCGGCATCGGCGAAGGCCGGGTTGGTCGGGTTGTCGCGGCCGAAGAAGTCGATGGCCATGTCGGTGGTGGGCACGCGCTCGAGCGGTTCGAGTTCGTCGTCGACGTTGACGTCTTCGTAGTAGCGCTGGCTCATTCGTCGCTCCTGCCGGACGCCATCTTCGGGTCGAACTGGGTGATGGTGATCATGGCCGCGGCAACGTGGTTACCGTCGGCGTCGTAGTAGTCGGTGCCCTGTGTGACGAGGACGCTGTAGCCGTAGCGGCCGCCGAGGCGGTCGCGGATGTCGTAGACCTGCGAGATGGCCTGCAGCTGTTCGCCGATGCGGAACGGGCGGGTGAAGCGCCATTCCTGCTGGGTGAGGAGGCCGCCGGGCAGCACCTGGGGCATGCCGCGGCGGGGACCGCCGCCGAGCATGGCGATCACGTATGGCGGCGCGATGCCGGTGCCGTCGGCGTAGCGCGGGTCGGTGTCGCCGAGGACGTCGCGCATGCGGCGCGCGTCTTCCTCGCGGATGGTGACCGTGACGGGGTCGCTCTTGCGGCCGATGGCCGCGCGGTGCTCATCGGTGATGAGGCTCTGTTCCGGGATCGCCATGCATCCTCCAGGGGCCCGGCGGCCTGGCGCGCAGGGGCACGCAGCCGGGCGGACGTTCAGGTGCCCGTAGTCTGCCAGCTTTTCGGCGTTTCCGGGAGGGCGGCTCAGGGCACGCTGATGACCGTCACGGCGCCGGTGTCGCCGTCGACTTCGATGACCGCGCCGTCCGGGATGCGCTTCGTCGCATCGGTGGCCGAGACGACGCAGGGGATGCCCAGCTCGCGGCTGACGATGATCGCATGGCTGAGCGTCGCGCCGACATCGACGACGACGCCGGCCGCGGGCACGAAGAGCGGCGTCCACGCGGGGTCGGTCATCGGCGCGACGAGGATGTCCCCCGGTTCGAGCACGGTCGGGTCGAGCGGGTCGAGGACGACGCGCGCGGTGCCGCGGGCCCTGCCGGGGCAGCCCGGGACGCCATGGATGACATCGCCCGGGCCGGCCTTCTGCGCGGTATGCTCCGCCCGGCGCCGCCAGGTCGTGTTCTCCGGCGGGGTGCCGTTGATGATGAACGGCGGCTCGAGCGTGAGGAGCCATTCGTAGTGCTTGCGGCGGGGTTCGACGAGACTGCGGAGGTCGGTCAGCCGGCCCTCCGCGTAGTCGCGCAGCTCATCTTCGAACAGGAAGCAGATGTCGTGCGGGCGGTCGACCTGGCCGCGCTCGACCGCGCGGCGGCCGAGTTCGCGGAGGGCCATCCGCGTCTCTTCGATGACGCGGATGATGTTCGTCTTCGAGCGCTCGCGGCCGGGGACGAAGGTGAGCGCGCTCTGCATGGCGGCGTCGAACTGGGCGAGCGTCGCCGGGTCGCCAGCGAGGGCTTCGCGGATTTCGGCGCGGATGCGCTCCCGTTCGGCGACGCGCTCGGCATTCTTCTGCATCGGTGAGCTGTCGTCGCCGCTGAGCCGCATGCGGTCGATCGCGGCGAGGGCGAGGTCCGGGTTGGTTTCCCAGGTGTCGGCCATGACGTCCCATTCGTTGGGGCCGCGCGAGCCGAACTCGGCGAGGAAGTCGGCGAAGGCGGCCAGGAACGCGCGGGCGTCGGGGTGGTCGGAACCCTGGAGGCGGGCGTAGATGCCCGCGGGACCGACATCGAAGAGGCGATTCAGTTCCGCGGAGGCCCGAACCTTCCGGCTCAGCTCCCACATCGCGTACGAGGGGGCGGCGGAGTCGACGCCGCCGAGCCCGGCGATGAGCTTCATGGCGTCGGCGGGCCGCCCGATGGCGGCGCAGATGGCCGCGATGGCGCCGGGGCCGATCGAGGCGGCGCCGCTCTGGTTGATGTGCTGATCGAACATCCGGCGGCAGAGCGGCCGCATCGAGATGGCGCGTTCGAGCAGCTCGACGTCGGAGAGCCTCGAGAGGTCGGGGCGCTCAGCGCGCACCTGGCGGGCGAGCTGCCGGTCGGCTTCGAGCTCCGACTGGTCCATGTCCCCGAGTACCCAGCCGAGCCACTTCTCCATGACGGCGGTCGTAGCCGGGTTTTCGTGCCACGGCTCCTTCACGTAGGGCGGGACGTCCGGGTGGTCGCCGAAGTAGGCGGCGTCGATGGCGGCGGCGGACATGCCGGGCGTGCGCTCGCCCCAGACGCGGATCCACGTGGCGTTGAGATAGCCGTAGCCGCCGATGAGGCCGATGAAGTCACAGCGGTTCGGGTCGGGGTCGAGCTCCTCGTCGCCGACGCCGAGGCGGTTGACGGCGCAGTCGCGCCAGCCGCGGACCGTGCCGCCGTTGGCGAAAACGAGCTCCCAGCCGGCGGGGCTGGGCGGTTCGGGGAGGACTTCGCCGACGTTGGCGCGCGTCCAGAAGGAGGCTTTCGGGTCGTAGGGGGCGTCTTCGATCCAGCGGACCTTCTCCATGCTCCACTCCTGTTAACACTGTCGAGGGAGCGGATGGTAGCGGGTGTTTCGGCGGTTGCGAAGGGGTTGGCTGAACGGGCGGCCAGTTTGACCGCAGCGGGAGAGTTTGCGATATCTGGCGCGTATGGATCGATAGGATCCGCGGAGGGCAGCATGCGGGTCGAACGGGTCGGGGTCATCGGCGCGGGCCTCATGGGGAGCGGCATCGCGCAGGTCGCGGCGTACCACGGCTGCGATGTGACGCTCGTCGACGTCGACGAGACGCGGGTGGCGAAGGCGATCGAGGGCATTCGCGGCCGGCTCGCGCGGGAGGCTGAGCGGGGACGCATCAGCCCGGAATCGGCCGAGGCAGCGGCGGAGCGGCTCCGCGGGGCGGCCGACATCGACGAGCTGCGTTCGGTCGCGCGCGTCGAGGCGGTCATCGAGGCGGTCGTGGAGGACATCGACGTGAAGACGAGGCTGTTCCGGCGGCTCGGCGAGGTCTGCCGGCCCGACGCCCTGCTCGCGAGCAACACCAGCTCGCTGCCGCTGAGCGACCTCGCCGCCGCATCTGGCCGGCCCGAGCGGGTCATCGGCCTGCATTTCTTCAACCCGCCGTGGGCGCTGAAGCTGGTCGAAATCGTCTCGACGGCGTCGACGACGGAGGAGACGCTGCAGGACGCGCTGCAGTTCTGTCAGCAGCTCGACCGGGTGACGGTGCAGGTGAAGGATACGCCGGGCTTCATCGCCAACCGGCTGCTGGTGCCGTTCATCTTCGACGCCATCGAACTGCTGCAGACCGGAGTAGCATCCGCGGAGGACATCGACCTCGCCTGCCGGGTGGGCCTGAACCACGCCATGGGGCCGCTCGCGACGGCCGACCTCATCGGGCTGGATACGCTGAAGGCGATCGCGGAGAGCATGTTCGAGGAGTACGGCGAACCGCGGTTCAAGGCGCCGACGCTGCTGCGCCGGCTGGTGAGCCTCGGCCACCTCGGACGGAAGACCGGGCGCGGCTTTTTCCGCTACGGCTGAACGGGCATCGTCTGCCGGATGCCCGCGATTTCGTCGAGGATGGCGAGGCACTCTTCGTCGGTGTTGTAGAAGTGCGGGGCGATGCGGATGCCGGCCCCGGGGCGGTGGTCGATGACGAAGCCGCGGCGGATGAGCTCGTCCTTCACCTGTTCGGCGCCCGGGAAGTCGACGGTGACGTGGTTGCCGCGGCGAGCCGGGTCGAGCGGGGTGCGAACGGTGAGGCCGCGCGCGAGCGCACCGTCGATGAGCAGCTGTGACTGGTGCAGCGCCTTTGCGCGGATTGCTTCGACGCCGACGTCGCGGATGATGCGGTAGCCTTCGCGCGCCTGGTAGATGGCGGGCATGTTGGGCGTGCCGCCGAGGAACCGGCCGATGCCGGGCGCGTAGACGATCGGCGGCGGCTCGAAGCCGAACGGGCGGGCGTGGGAGAACCACCCGGCCATGCGCGGTTCGAGCCGCTCGACGAGGTCGGGCCGGACGTAGAGGTAGCCCGCTCCGGGCCCGCCGCAGAGCCATTTGACGGACCCGCCGACGAGGAAGTCGACGCCCAGTTCCATCACGTCGAAGGGGACCGAGCCCATCGACTGGTAGGCATCGAGGACGACGAGCGCGCCGTACTCGTGCGCGCGTTCGACGATGGGGCGGACGTCGACCAGTTCGGCGGTCCGGAAGAGGACGTGCGAGACGACGACGAGGAGCGTCCGGTGGTCGATGGCCTCCAGCAGCTGCTCAGCGGGCAAGGAGAGCGGGTCGGCCCCGACGCGGACGACTTCGGAGCCGAGACGGCGCTGGCCGTCGAGGAGATACTCGACGGTCGGGAACTCGCCGGCGCAGCAGACGAGCCGGTTCCGCGGCGGTTCGTAGTCGAGGCAGGAGAGGATGGCCGCCAGCGCGTTGGTGACGTTCTGGCACATGGTCATGGAGCCGCGGGGTGCGCGGATGATGTCTTCGAGGATGGCGGCGACGCCCGCGACTTCCGGGAGCCAGGTGTCCCAGGCAACGACGCCTTCTTCGGCCCAGAGGCCGGTGTACTCGGCGAGCGCGGCCGGGACCGTATCGGGCATCGCGCCGAGCGAGTTGTTGATGAGGTACGTCTTCTTCGCGAGGATCGGGAAGCGTGACCGCCAGGAAAGCAGATCGGGCATGCCCGAGAGCATGCCCGATGAACGGTGCGCGGGGAAGCGGATGCGCGCCTAGCGCGGGAGGCCGACGTAGACTTCGCCGTTTTCCACCTTGACCGGATAGGTCTGCATGTCTTCGGCGGTGAGCGTCGGGCGGGCGAACTTCGGCACCGGGAACGCCTGGTACGGCATCGGGATGAAGCGGAGGAGCCGGAACAGCTTCGACTGGATGCCGCCGAGGAACGGGTGCTCGTTGTTGAACTGGCTGGAGAACGGCTGGCGGACGACCTTACCCGTCTCGAGATCGAACCGCGCGCCGTGGAACGGGCACATGATGCAGTTGTCCTTGATCGGCTCGGGCCGGATCGGCGAGCCGGGGAAGCCCGCGAGAGGCAGCCGGGCATGCGAGCAGAGGGCGTTGAGCGCGTGAACGGTTTCGCCGGTGCGGACGAGCACGACGCGCTGGGCGCGGGCGCGCACCTCCTTCGGCAGGCCGTCGGGGAAGTCGCGCAGGAGGCCGACCTTCGCCCAGCGGGTCATCTGCGCGTGCGGGCGGATCTCCTTCGCGCGGATCGGCACCGGGGCATCGAGGCCGAGGAGCGGCGACACGACGACCTGCATGAGCCCGCCGGAGATGAGGCCGGCGACGAGCAGCACGATGCCCCCGAGCGTGTTGTCGGACGCGGTGACCGGGTCGCCGGGGAAGAAGAGCAGGATGATGCCGCCGGCGATGAGCCCGATACTCGCGATTCCCCACGTGCCGAGGATGGAAACACCAAGGAAAGCCAGGGCAGGTGACACGGGCAAACCTCCGACGGGATACTACCCCGCTTGTGCAGAATTGCGCAAAGTTTCGGCTGACCGGGTGAGCAGATCAGGCACCGGACAGCTGTTCCGAGAGGCCTTCGAGCAAAACGCGCACCCGTTCTGGGGCAGCGAGGTGCTGGCGGATGCGCGATTCGAACTCCCGGCGGTCGGGCGACTGCGACCAGCGCTTCCAGTCGCCGAGGCCGAACCAGGTGCTGATGACGACGATGTTGTGGGGGTCTTCGCTGTCGCGGAGAGTCTCTCCCGAGATGTAGCCGGGCTCATCGAGGCAGCGGATGCGCAGCTGCCGCAGGAGTTCGAGGACGTTCCGTTCCCGGCCCGGGAGCACGCGGCGTTCGATGACGACTTTGACGGCCATCTGCTACCTCTCGGCAAGCGAGCGATATGCGCGGCGGAAGTAAATGAGGGGCGCGCGGTCCGGGTCGAACCGGGCGCCGACGACGCGGCCGACGACGATGGTGTGGTCGCCGCCCGGCAGCGCTTCGTGGAGTTCGCAGTCGAGCTGGGCGATGGCGCCGGGGATGAGGGGACAGCCCGTCACCCAGCGCTCGGTCGGGATGGACGGGTCGAAGGCGGGCGCGGGGTCGCGGCCGGAGGTCGCGAAGTACTTCGAGACGTCTTCCTGGCCCTCCGCGAGAATGCTGATCGCGAACCGCCCGGACTGGCGAATCATCCGCGGCAGGTGGTTGGTGTCGGCCAGGCTGACGAGGACGAGGACCGGATCGACCGAGAGGGAGGAGAAGCTGGAGACCGTGATGCCGTAGACGAGCCCGTCGAGCTCGGTCGTGACGACCGTGACGCCCGAGGCCCAGGAGCCGAGCGCACCCTTGAAGTCGTCGATGGAGAGGGTCGGAGCAGTCATGGCAGTCAGGCCGGCGGGAGCGACGGGACCATGTCCCAGAGCGCGTGGACGGTCGTCTCGACGAAGTACCGCGCGAGCGGCAGGGAGGCGATGAGGGTATCCATTTCGCGCGCGTCGGCGGCGTCGTAGATAGCGAGCACGCCGATGCCGGCTTCGCGGTAGATCGCCCGGATTTTGCCCTGGTCGTACTGGACTTTCACGGCGCGCAGCTGCTCGGCGACGAGGGCCTGCCACTGGTCGGAGGGCATATCGTGCGGCTGCCGGGAAACCAGCCGGACAGAAAACAGCATGTCGGGCTCCTGGGGGTTGGACGTGGCTGCAAGTATAGCCGCGCCCGATGAGCGGGGCGAAACGGCGGGACTACTACCGGGCGAGGAGGATGAGGGCGGCGGCGACGCCGTAGGTGATGACGGCGATGCGGAGCCAGCGCTGCCCGAGCCGCCGCGCGAGCCCCGCGCCGAGGTAGCCGCCGGCCAGCGCGCCGGCCGCCATCACCAGCACCGCACCCCATGCGACTGGCCCGAAGAGCGCGAAATAGGCGACCGCGGCGAAGTTGATGACGGCCGAGAGGAGGCCTTTGAGGGCGTTCGAGTGCTGGAGGTCGTCCGGGAGCAGGATGGCGAGGGTGGCGAGCATGATGATGCCGAGCCCGCCGCCGAAGTAGGCGCCGTAGATGGCGAGCACGAAGACCGCGGCCAGGAGCGGCAGCGTGACCCGCGCTTCGCCCCCGGGCGGCGGATGGGCGGTCCGGGCCAGCCGGGAGAGCGGGCCCTGGAACGCCATCACCCCGCAGGCGAACAGGATGAGGAACGGGACGATAGCGTCGAAGGCGGATTCCGGGGTCAAGAGGAGGATGGCCGAGCCGGCGAGGGAGCCGGCGATGCACGGCGCGGCGAGGGCGATGACGCGCCCCCGCTGGCGGCGCAGCTCGCCGCGGTAGCCGATGCTCCCGCCGACGTAGCCGGGCCAGAGCGCGACGGTGTTCGTCACGTTCGCGGCTTTCGAGGGGTAGCCGGCCGCCAGCAGCGCGGGGAAGCTGACGAGGGAGCCGCCGCCCGCGACGGCGTTGATGGCCCCGGCCGCAAAAGCTGCAGCGGCCAGTCCCAGGCCGGTGAGAAGGTCCATGCGCGGGTTACGCTGGCAAAGAGCGCCTCTACGCGCCAGAGGCGCTAGGCTCGGGAGGATGGCGCGTCCGCTCTTGACCTTCGACCTCGACGGTGTGCTCTGTCGGCCGCCGTTCGGCATCAACCCGGGAAGCGGGCGACATAAGCGGCGGGATGCGCAGGGGAAAGGCGGCATCCTTTGGCTTACCGAGGGCTGGCGCTACCTCGGCCGGAAGCCGATGCCGGGCGCGCTCGAGGCGTTCTCCCGGCTTTCCGAGATGTTCGAATGCGTGGTCGTGACCGCGCGGGGCGAGCAGGCGCGGCCGCTGACCGAACGCTGGTTCCAGCGATACCTCGGCCGCGTCCCGCGCATCGAAATGCGGCCGTCGCCCGCGGAGACGTCCGCCCAGTTCAAGGCCCGGGTCGTCGGCGGGCTCGGCCCGCTGGCGCACTTCGAGGACGACCCGTTCACGGCGACGTGGCTGGCGGAGCTGCTGCCGCGCGTCTACCTGGTCGACTGGGGGCGAAACCGGTGGCTCGCCGGGCCGAACATCACCCGCGTGCGGTCGGTCAGCGAAGCGGTGGAGGAGCTCGTGCGGCTGGCTCAGGAGGGGCGGCCGGCGAGCTGACCGAGGAGGGCGCGCCGGAGCAGCAGCATCGCCGTCGTGACGGCGCGGCGCTTCACCGCCTGGCGGCCCTGGTTCATCGAGGTCGTCAGGACGTACGTTTCGCCGTCGGGGGTGGCGACCGCCACGTGGACCGTGCCGGGCGGGATGCCGTCCTGCGGGTCCGGGCCGGCGACCCCGGTGATGCCGATGCCGTAGTCGGTGCCGATCCGCTCCCGGGCGGCGGCTGCCATCGCCTTCGCCGTCTCCTGCGAGACGACGCCGTGCTCCGCGATGACCTCGGCGGGCACCCCGAACGCGATCTTCTGCTCGGTCTGGTAGGTGACGAGGCCGGCGATGAAGTAGGAGCTGGCCCCGGGCACGTCAGTCAGCGTGCTCGAGAGGAGGCCGCCGGTGCACGACTCCATGACGGCGAGGGTAGCGCGCCGCTCGTGCATGAGGTCGGCGATATGGCCTTCGAAGGTGTCGTCGTCTTTGCCCCAGATGGCGTTGCCGAAGATGCGCTCGAGCTCTTCTTCGACGGGGCGGATGCGCGCCCAGGCCTCTTCGCGGGTGCGTGCCTTGGCGCCGATGCGGAGGTGGACGCCGTCGGCGCGGGCGTAGGTGCCGATGCCGATGCCGGGGGTGGCGTAGAGCGGCCGCGCCATCTCGTCGACGGTGCCTTCGCCGATGCCGACCGTCTTGAGCGTGCGGGTGACGAGCACCTCGCCGGCGAACCGGCGCTCGAGTTCCGGCGCGACCTCCTTCGTCCACATCCGCTCCATCTCGGCGGGGACGCCGGGCATGCAGATGATGAGGTGGCCGTCCCGTTCGACCCACCAGCCCGGCGCCGTGCCGCGGGGGTTTTCGATGGGGCGCGCGCTGGGGATGAGCCAGGCCTGCTTGATGTTCGATTCCGGCATCGGGTAGCCGCGCCCGGCGAACCAGGCGCGGACGCGCTGCTCGAGGTCCGGGTCGACGTACGGCTCTTCGCCGAGGACGCGGGCGACGCCCTCGCGGGTCAGGTCGTCATCGGTCGGGCCGAGGCCGCCGGTCGTGATGACCAGGTCGGAGCGGTTCCACGCGCGCTCGAGCGTCTCGACGATGCGGCCCAGGTTGTCGCCGACGACCGACGTGTACAGCAGGTCGATCCCGAGCTCCGGGAGTCGCTGGGCGATATAGGCGCTGTTGGTATCGACGATTTCGCCGAGGAGGATCTCGGTGCCGATGGCGATGATTTCTGCCTTCACGGCCGGCAAGTCTACGTCCGGTCAGTCGGCGGGGGAAGCGCCGCCGGACAGCCGCCCGACTTCGCGCTGGAGCTGGGCGAGCCCCATCGGTCCGAGGTCGAGCGCCGCCTTGTGCCACGCTTTGAGGTCGAACGCGGAGCCGAGCTGCCGCCGGGCGCGGTCGCGCGCGTCGAGCCAGCAGCGCTCGCCCACTTTGTAGCTGATGGCCTGGCCGGGCATGCCGAGGTAGCGGATGACCTCGCTCGCCATGAAGTCGGGCGGGAACTGGGAGCGTTCGTCGCAGAACTGCTGGCCGAGGCCGGCGTTCCAGCGCTCGCCCGGGTGGAAGTCCTGCCCGCGCGGGATATCGAGCTCGAGATGCATGCCGATATCGACGATGACGCGGACGGCCCGGAGCGCCTGGGCGCGGAGCATGCCGAGGTAGTAATCGGGCACTTCGAGGTAGCCGAGCTCGGCCATGAGCCGTTCGGCGTAGAGTGCCCAGCCTTCGACGTACCCGGAGGTTCCGCCGAGCAGGCGCTGGAAGCGCGAAAGCCGGTCGGCAAGGTACTTCGCGTTGGCGCGTTCGAGGTGGTGGCCGGGGACGCCCTCGTGGTAGGCGATGGAGACTTCGCCCCAGAGCGGGAAGCGGGTCTTGCCGCCGGTGGGATACCAGGTCCGGCCGGGGCGGGAGAAGTCTTCGGAGGGCGGGGTGTAGTACATCGCGAGGGCGCCGCCGGGCGGGGCGATCATCGCTTCGATGCGCTTCACCGGTTCGGGAATGTCGAAGTGCCGCCCATCGAGCTCGGCGATCGTCCGGTCCTGCAGGTCCTGCATCCACTGGCGGAAGTTTTCGACCCCTTCGATCGCCCGGGAGGGGTCGCGTTCGAGGAAGTCGCGCGTCTCGGCGATCGTAGCGCCGGGGAGAATCCGCTCACAGGTCGCCCGCATCTCGGCCTCGATGCGGTGGAGTTCATCCCAGCCCCAGCGGTAGGTCTCGAGGAGGTCGAGTTCGATGCCGTTGAAGACGCGGGCGGCGAGCTGATACCGGTCGGGGCCGACGCCGTCGCGGTCGGTCGCTGCGGCGGCGAACGGCCCGGCGAGGAACGCGGCGAATTCGAGCATCGCGGCCGCTGCAGTATCGGCGGCGCGCGCGAGGTCGTCCCGGAGTGCCGCGGGGAGGTCCGCCGGCGCGTCGGCCGCGAGCCGCTGGAAGTAGCCGGGGCCGCCTTCGCCGGCGTAGACGCGGAGCTGGCGGATGGCCTCCGCGACCTGCCGGCGGGGGCTGGGAATGCCGCGGGCGAGCGCTTCTTCGAGGAGCTGGCGGTAGCAGGCGAGCGCCGCGGGGTACGCGGCCATGCGCCGCGCGATGACGGCCCAGTCCGCCTCCACTGCGCGGGGCATGAGGTCGAACACCATGCGCATCGTCGTCGCGGGGTTGCGGAAGCCGCTCAGGTAGAAGTGCTCGCCCGCATCGTCGAGCGCATCGCGGAGCTCGAGGTATTCGAGCATGCCGTCGCGGGCGATGCGGTCGCGGTCGTCCGCCGGCTCGGCGGCCGCGAGGAGGCTGCGGTAGCGCTTCCGGAGGCTGGCGAGAGCGGCGTACCCCTCGGGGCTGTAATCGGTCAGCCGGTCGTCGTGGCCGGGGACGCCCATCATCGTGGCGGCGACCGGGTCGGCGGCGGCGAGTTCGTCGACGAACTGGCTGGCGAGGTCGTAGATGCGGGTCACGGCAACCTCCGGGCGGGCCCTGTGGGAGATAGCGGAGTTCTACGCCCCGGGCGCGGCTGCTGCCAGCCGCCGGAGGTCCGCGACGGCTGCTGGCGTGCCGGCGATGACCGCTCCGGAACGGAGCGACGCGGGTTCGGCGCCCGGCCCCACGACGACGCCGCCCGCTTCGCGGACGATGACGAGCCCGGCGGCGACGTCCCACGGCTGGAGGTCGGCGTGGACGTAGAGGTCCCACCAGCCGGCGGCGAGGCCTGCGAAGCCGAGGGCAGCGGACCCCGGGATGCGCAGCGACTGCATGCCGGGCCAGAGGCGGGACGCCAGCGCGAGCTGGCCGCGGGCGCGCTCGGCGTCGTAGCCGAGGTCCATCGCGAGGACGGCCTCAGCGACGCTGCCGCACGGGCGGAGCCGCGCGGGCGCGCCGTCGACGAAGCAGCCGCTCCCGGCGACTGCGGCAACCTCGAGGCCGGTGATGGGATGGGTCGTGAGGCCGAGCAGCGGCACGTCGTCGAAGCAGAGGGCGAGCGTGAAGGCGAAGTGGGACAGGCCGCGGGAGAAGTTCTTCGTCCCGTCGATGGGGTCGATGACCCACATCCAGCCCGCGGAGCGGGTCGCCGCGGCTGTCTCCTCGCTGAGAATGGCATGGCCCGGGAACCGTTCGCGAAGAAATTCGATGACGGCGCGCTCGACGGCGACGTCGGTTTCGGTGACCACGTTGCCGCGGCCTTTGACCGCGCTGACGGGTGCGCGGCCGGCAGCGGCGCGGGCGATATCTCGGGCCAGGCGGGCGCAGGCGCGCGCCGCCTCGAGCGCCGGGGTGCCGTCCGGAGCGACCGGCAGCGGCGGCGGAGCGTCGTTCACGGGCCGCGCTTCCTCAAGGCGCGGGCGCTCACCGAGAGAGCGGCGCTCCAGCGGTCGATGCCGACGCGGTGCTCGCGCGGGAGGCGGTCGCGCGGGGAGGCCTCCTTCGCAGCGAGGTCGGCCGGGAGCCCCCCGGGGTCGCCCGGGAATCCGCAGGCGACGACGGCAAGGATGCGGACGCCCGGCGGCGCCTCGAAGGCGGCGCTGGCGGCGGCCTCGTCGAAGGCGGCCATCGGATGGGCGGTGAGGCCGACCGCTTCGGCCTGCAGCATCAGGAATCCCAGCGCGATACCGACGTGGAGAGGATACAGCTCGCGGGGCGAGTGCCCCGGCGTGTCGATGGTGACGTCGTGCGCAGGGTCGGCCGCGAGGGCGAACAGCAGCGGGGCGGCGGCCGCCCAGTGTTGATTGCCCGGGTTGAGCGCGGCGATGAGCCGTTGCCGGGCGGGCTCCGATGCTGCCACGAGGACGCGGGTCGGCTGGGTATTGCCGTGGCTGGGAGCAAGCGCGGCGGCTTCCCAGAGCAGCTCCTGGAGGCCGGCCGGGACCGGGTCGGGGCGAAAGGCGCGGCCGGCGCGCCGGGTGCGGATCGCGGGGAGGAGGCCGTCCACGGCGAACATGGTGGCACAGGCGCAGGGAGGCAGCTACCGTGAGGCCGTGCGCTGTGCGGGCATCGATCTCTCGTGGACGGGGCGGCGGCCGTCGGGGTTCGCGCTGGTCGAGTCCGATGGCCGCGTCGCCACGTGGACGGCGGTCGCCGGGCCGGGGGACGCAGCGGCATGGCTCGGCTCACTCGAGCCGCCGGTGGTCGCCGGTATCGATGCGCCCCTCTCGGCGGAGCCGGGACGGACGGCCGAGGCCGAACTCGCGCGGGGGCTCGGCCGCTCGGGGGTGATGGCCTACCAGGTCGGGGGCGATTTCCTGGAACGGAAGGGGTTTACTGCTGGACCTGCGCTGGGTGGACTGCTGCGCGCGGCCGGCTGGGAGCTGGCGCCATCGCCCGGGCGCGCCGCGGGGCCGCGGGTGGCGTTCGAAACGTTCCCGCGGGCGCTGACGGTGACCGTGATGGGCGCGGCGCGCCCGCCGGCGTACAAGCGCGGCACGCTCGCAGGGCGGCAGGCGGGACTGGCGGAGTATGCCAACCTCCTGAGGTCCGCCCTGGGACGGCGGGGCCTCGAGCTGGACATCGAGCCGCCGGCAGTGACGGCCGGGAGCTGCGCCACCGGGCGGGCGCTCAAGGAGCTGGAGGACCGGCTGGATGCGGCGGCGTGTGCGCTGGCGGCGTGGGTCGCCGCCTACGAAGGATTGCAGCCCGGCGACCTGTTCGGCAGCGCGGCCGGGGGGCTAATCGCGGTGCCGGGGGCGGCTGCTACATCCGCTCGGGAGCGGACATCCCCATGAGCCCGAGCACCCGGGCGAGCGCGATCCGCGCCGCGAGCACGAGCCGGAGGCGCGCCCGGCTCAGCTCCGCATCCTCGGTGATGACCTTGAGTGACGGGTCGTTCTGCTGCTTGAACGCGTCGTTGAAGGCGTGGAAGGCGGTCGCCAGATCCTGCGCGTAGTGCGGCAGATGCTGCGGTTCGAACCGGGTCGCGACGTTCTCGATGACGTCGGCCAGCTGCATCATCTCGCGGATGAGCGCGAGCTCGTGGGGCGCCGTCAGGAGGCGCACGTTGCCGCCGTCGGGGGTCAGCCCCTGCTCCCGGGCGCGTTCGAGGATCGAACAGAGCCGGGCGTGAGCATACTGGACATAATAAACGGGATTCTCCGAGGACTGCTTGACCGCGAGGTCGAGGTCGAAGTCCATCTGGGCGCCCGGGGAGCGGAGCAGGAAGAAGAAGCGGGCAGCATCGGCGCCGACCTCTTCCACCAGCTCATCGAGGGTGATGATCTCGCCGCTCCGTTTCGAGAGGCGGACGACCTCGCCGCCGCGCTTCAGGGTGACGAGCTGGTAGAGGAGGATCTGGAGGGCCTCCGGGTCGGCGCCGACGGCCTTCGTCGCGGTCTTGAGGCGCGAGACATGGCCGTGGTGGTCGGCGCCCCAGACGTCGATGACGAGGTCGAAGCCGCGCCGGAGGAATTTGTCCCAGTGGTAGGCGATATCGCTGGCGTAGTAGGTTGGGCGGCCGTCGGAGCGGACGACGACGTTGTCCTTGTCCTCGCCGAGCTCGCTGGAGGCGAACCAGAGGGCGCCGTCGCGCTCGACGAGCATCCCGGCATCGCGGAGGATGGCCATCGCCTGTTCGTAGGCGCCGCCGGGTTCATAGAGCGACTTCTCCGAGTACCAGCGGTCATACCGGACGCCGAAGCTTTCGAGTGTTTTCCGGATGCGGCCGACCATGAGCTCGATCCCGAGCTGGCCGAGCTCGGGCGGCATCGGTTCGCCCGGTGGCCGGAGGAAGGCGTCGCCGTGGCGCGCGCGGACTTCCTCGGCGAGCTCGACCATGTACGCCCCGGGGTAGCCGTCCTCGGGCAGCGGCACGTCGCGGCCGAAGAGCTGCTGGTAGCGCGCGTAGAGCGTCTCGGCGAAGTTGTCCGTCTGGGTGCCGGCGTCGTTGATGTAGTACTCGCGCTCGACCCGGTAGCCGGCAGCGGCGAGCGCGTTCGCGAGGGCGTCGCCGATCGCGGCGCCCCGGCCGTTGCCGACGTGGAGCGGGCCCGTCGGGTTGGCGGAGACGAATTCGACCTGGGCCGAGCGGCCAGCGCCGAGCTGGAGGTCGGCGTAGGCCGGGCCGGCCGCGATGATGTGCTCGACCTGGTCCTGCAGGAAGGCCTGGGAGAGGCGGAAGTTGATGAAGCCCGGCGGCGCGACCGCCGGCGGCTCGATCGCCGGGTCGGCCGGGAGGTGGTGGACGATCGCCCGAGCGATATCGAGCGGAGGCCGCATCGCGGCGCGCGCGAGCCGGAGCGGGAGCGTGGAGGCGAAGTCGCCGTTGGCCGGGTCCTTGGGCCGTTCGATGGCAGCGCCCGGGATGGCGACGTCCGGCAGGTCGCCGGCCGCGACAGCGGCTTTGGCGGCCGCGGCGACGAGACCTTCGAGGTACGGGCGGATGGTGCGGGTATCGGGCATCGAGCCTACAGCGTACGGTGGCTCGGACGATTGCGCATCGGCTCCGCGCTGCAGGCAAAGGGGAAGCGGTGCTCCCGGGCGAGCTGCGCGACCTCGTCCGCGGCTGCGCGGGCGCGCTCCACGAGGTCGTCCGGGTAGCCGTACTTTTCGCGATGCGCTTCGAACTCGTCTTCGTCGAGGAGCTCGATGCAGCCGGTGGGATAGACCTTCACGTCGAGGTCCAGGTCCACGTAGCCGATCTGGCAGCCGTCGAACGTTGGCGGCGTGGTGACGTTGCAGTACCAGAGTGCGGTCGGGCAGCCCGGGCGGGAGAGGCGAAAGACGTTGTACCAGCGGTCGCGCCAGAAGTAGACGACGGAGTCGTACGGCGAGCGGAATTCGCCGCGGGAGGTGTAGATGGGCGTCCGGGCGCGGTAGGACGTGATGAGGAGGTTGCCGTCGTCGGCGACCACGCGGAAGGGCTGAATCCAGTGGGCGGTGCCGTCGTACTTCGTGGCCCGGAGGAGGACCCGGCTCCCGGGAGTGGCGCGAGCGCTGCGGACGTCCATTTCCGGATGATACATGCCGGTGCGCCCGCCGAGGCCGAACTTACGTGAAGTTCTTCGAAAATACTGGCTGGTAAGCCAGCCAATTCTTAATCGTTGATGAAGACGAGCCCGGACACGAGCCCGGCGAGGAGCGCGATGACCGCGAGGATGTAGCAAAAGGCCACGGCGCCGGGGTCGAACGATTCGCGCACGTCGGTGTGCATCGGGGCGGCGTTCGGGTCGGCGGGGGCGTGGTGATGGTCGGCCATGGCTCCGGGCTCCTGTCAGAGGCTGTCAGCAGGACGGATTCTCCCTTGCCCGGTGCTTTTGGTCATCTCAATTCGGCCTGTAAGGTGGATGACATGCAGCAGCGCAGGAAGCAGTTCGTGCGGAAGGTGCTCGTCGTGCCGGAGGCCTTCGAACGGTACTGCGCAGACTTCAACGCCGGGCGGTTCTACGAGGCGCACGAGCACCTCGAGGAGGTCTGGCAGTTCGAGCGCGGGCCGGTGCGCGACTTCTACAAGGGGCTCATCCAGGCGGCGGCTGCCTGCGTCCACCTCTCGCGGGGCGGCTACCCCGGGGCGCGACGGCTGCTGCAGACGGCCGGGGCGTACCTCGCGCCCTACCGCCCGGGGCCAGTCATGGGGATGGAGGTGGAACCTTTGGCGGCCTGGCTGACGTTTGCACTGGAGACGCTCGAAACGCTCGGTGCTGCCGGCATCCAGCGATTCCCGCTGGATGCGCGGCCCGTGCTGGCCTTCGACCCGGCGGCGCAAGCCGCGGAGGCGCAGCGCTGGAAGGCGTGGGGATTCGACGAGACCGGAAAGGCGCTCCGCATGGAAGTCACCGTGGCTGCCTGACGCGCCCCGGCTCATCAACAACGGCCCGCCCGGCGGGCCTCGACCCGAGTTCGAATGGGGGAATCGCAATGAACGAATTCGACGACGTCGTCATCGATGCGCGCGATGTGGTGAAGACGTATGACACCGGCACCGTGCAGGTGCAGGCGCTCCGCGGCGTAAGC
Organism: Tepidiforma sp.; assembly: GCF_026419595.1. NCBI lineage: Bacteria > Bacillati > Chloroflexota > Tepidiformia > Tepidiformales > Tepidiformaceae > Tepidiforma > Tepidiforma sp. The sequence continues at coordinate 99,401 of NZ_JANZZD010000003.1, forward strand.
CTGCAGGTCCGCCGCGGCGAAATGGTCGCCATCATGGGGCCGTCCGGCTGCGGCAAGACGACGCTGCTCAACTGCTTCTCGGGCCTGGACGAGTTCGATTCTGGCGCCGTGTACATCGCCGGGCAGGACATCGCGCACATGCCGGACGACCGGAAGACCGAGTTCCGGGCGCGGGACATGGGGTTCGTCTTCCAGACGTACAACCTGCTGCCGGTGCTCAGCGCGGTGGAGAACGTGGAGCTGCCGCTCATCGTCTCGGGGACGCGGCCGAAGGTCGCGCGCGAGCTTGCGCTCGAAGCGCTGGACCGCGTCGGTCTGCGGGCCTGGGCGAACCAGCGGCCGGCGCAGCTGTCCGGCGGCCAGCGCCAGCGCGTCACCATCGCACGGGCGCTCGTGAACCACCCGTCGATCGTCTGGGCCGACGAGCCGACGGGAGCGCTCGATTCGAAAACGGCCAACGAGATCATGGATCTCATCGTCGAGCTGAACGCAGCCGAGCGGCAGACCTGTGTCATCGTGACGCATGACCCGAAGGTCGCGGCCCGCTGCCACCGGACGATCCACATGGCCGACGGCGTCATCGTCCGGGAGGACAGCCGCGAGGCGATGCAGGCGGCGGCCGCGGCGAGCGGCGCGGAGTAACGACCCATGAACGAACTGTTCGGCGTTTCGATGACCGTCATCGCCTCCGTTTGCGTGGCCGTGACGGTGCTCATCTTCGCGGCGATCGGCTGGATCGCCTGGCGCAACCCCGTCATGTTCAAGATGGGGCTGCGCAACATCCCGCGCCGGAAGGCGCAGACGGCGCTCATCGTCGTGGGGCTGATGCTCTCCACGCTCATCATGAGCGCCGCGTTCGGCACGGGGGATACGCTGACGTCGTCCGTGAGTTCCGAGGTGTACGGCATCCTCGGCGAGGCAGACGAGTGGATTTCGTGGGATGCGCAAAAGAACCCCGCACCGCAGGAGGAGCAGGTCATCCCGCTCGCAACGGTCGATGACTGGAAGCAGCGGCTCGCCGGCGACCCGGACATCGAGGCGATCGTGCCGCTCCAGCGCGAGACGCTCCCGGTGTTCAACACGAGGACACGGCTCAACGAGCCGTCGTCGCGTATCGTCGCCTTCCGGGAAGCGGATGCGGCGGCGCTCGGGGGCCTGCGGGACACCTCCGGCGCGGCTGTCCAGCTGACGGGGCGGAGCATCGCCATCAACGAGGACCTCGCCAGGCAGATCGACGCCCGGGTCGGCGATGCGGTGCTGCTGTTCTACCAGGGGCAGCCGGTCGAGTTCACGGTCGTCGCCATCACGCCGTCGAACGTGCTCTCCGGGGCGGTGGACCCGTTCGCGATGCGCGGCGGGACGGTCGCGTTCGACACCTTCGTCCAGCTCACCGGGCGGGGCGAAGTGGCCGACGCCGTCATCGTCTCGAACGTCGGCGACGCGCACGGGGGCCTGAAGCGCTCGGATGCCGTGACGGAGCGGCTGGAGCAGCTGCTCGAGGGCACGCCGTACCGCGTCATCCCCATCAAGCAGCGGCTCGTTTCCACGGCCGAGCTGGTCGGCTCGGCGTTCACGGCGATTTTCGTGGTGTTCGGGCTCTTCTCGATCGCCGCGGGCATCCTGCTGATCTTCCTCATCTTCGTGATGCTGGCGGCCGAGCGGAAGCCGGAGATCGGGATGGCGCGCGCGGTCGGCGCGAAGCGCCGGCAAATCGTCGAATCCTTCCTCGCCGAAGGGATGGGGTACGACCTCGGGTCGGCCGTCGTCGGGCTGTTCGCGGGGATGGGCGTGACGGTGGCGATGGTGCAGGTCATCCAGTACTTCGGCGGCGAGAGCCTCGGGCTGAACCTGACGATCCAGTTCACCCTCCGGAGCATGGTGACGGCATTCTGCCTCGGCATCATCGCGACCTTCCTCGTCATCCTCGTCGCCTCGTGGCGCGCGAGCCGGATCAACATCACGGCGGCGATCCGCGACCTGCCGGAAACGAGCCCGGTCGACCCGGAGGCTTCGACCTGGCGCGGCTACTACCGGGCGGCCATCAACGGCATCGCGGCGTTCAGCCTGCCGATCGGGGCGGCGTTCTTCCTGTTCGGCGCGCCGGGCGTCGCACTGGGGCTGCCGCTCGTCGTCCTCGGCCTGGTCAGCCCGTGGTTCTACCTGCTGCGGAACTCGGACGTCGCCGCGCCGCGGGCGAAGCGGACCGGCGAGCCGGCGCCCCGCTGGCCGTGGCTGCTGGGCATCTTCCTCCCGGTCGTCGGCTGGCTGCTCATCCTGCCGTGGTATGCCGCGGCGCTGCTGCTGGTGCGCGTGGTTCGCGACCGGAAACCCGACGCGCTGCCGCGCTGGCTCGCGGTCGGTGCGCTGGCCGCCTGGCCGCTGGCGTTCGTCGCGGCGCTGCTCCAGACGTGGAGGGTGCGCGTGCCCTGGACGGCAGCGACGGCCATCGCATTCGGCATCGCGGGCGTCGCGCTGACCTACGGCGGCCTCGACCGAGACAGCGCGTTCTTCTTCCTGCTCGGGGTCTCCACCATCTTCCTGTGGGCCGCGGTCACCCTGCGGTATTTCGGAGTCTCCGAACGGCTGGCGTTCACGGCGACGAGCGCGTTGCTGCTCGCCCTGTGGTATGTGCCGAGCCAGTGGCTCGAGCCGATTACGGGGCCGCTCGAGGGCGACATCGAGATGTTCTTCCTCAGCGGCGTCGTGATGGTGACCTGCGGGGTGTTCATCGTCGTCTACAACGCCGACATCGTGCTGCCCGCGCTGGCGAGCCTTGGCAGCCGCTTCGGACGGATCGTCCCCGCGCTGAAGACCGCCGTGGCGTATCCGCTGACGTCGCGGTTCCGGACGGGCATGACGATGGCGATGATCGGGCTCATCATGTTCTCGCTCGTCATGATGTCGACCATCAACACGAATTTCGCTTCGCTCTTCCTGAACGACGAGGCGAAGGGCGGATTCGACGTGGTCGGCTCGGTGAACGAGAACAACCCGATCGACGACCTCGGCGCGGCGCTCACCGCGGCGGGCGTCGACACTTCGCCGATCGAGGCGACCGGCATCGCCCGGGTAGCCAACCCGCAGGAGGTCGAGGTCGAGAACCGCGACGGGTTCGTCAACACCGATGACGGCCAGGTGGCTCCGTACAGCCGGGTGAAGATCTTCGGCGTCGATGCCGGGTTCCTCGATGCACAGGAGCTGAAGCTGAAATACCGGGCGGCGGGGTACGCCACCGACTCGGACGTTTGGGCCGCGCTGGCAAGCGAGCCGAATCTCGCCCTGGTGCCGGCCGACATCACGGCCTCGCAGCAGGGATTCGGCGGCAACAACCTGCGCCTCCGGCTCAAGCCGCTGGCGGATGGCTTCGAACCGTTCACGCTGGACCTGCGGGACCCGGGGACGGGGGAGGTCACGACCGTGACGGTCATCGGCCAGCTGAAGGAGTCGGCGGACACGTTCTTCTCGCTGGGAAGCCCGGACTTCGGCACCGGCCTCGTGGTCACGGAGCAGACGCTGGCGCGGGCGTTCCCTGCGGCGCGCGGTCAGATGTTCTTCCTGAAGCTGCGCCCGGAGACGGACAGCGAAGTCTACGCCAAGCAGGTCGAAGGGGCGCTGGTGCAGGCTTCCGCGGATTCGCTGGACAAGCTGCTCGCCGACCAGCAGCGGCAGCAGACCGGCTTCCTGCTGGTCTTCCAGGGCTTCATGGGGCTCGGGCTCATCGTGGGCATCGCGGCGCTCGCCGTCATCGCGTCCCGTGCGGTGGTGGAACGCCGCCAGCAGATCGGAATGCTGCGGGCCATCGGGTATCAGCGGCGCATGGTGGCGCTCAGCTTCCTGATGGAATCCGGCTTCATCGCGATCGCCGGCATCTTCGTCGGACTCGTACTCGGGCTGTCGCTCGCCTGGGTGCTGTTCACGACGGGCGACTTCGGTGATGGCACGGAGCAGATTGATTTCGCGGTGCCGTGGCTGCAGATTGCGGTCATCTGCGGGATCGCGTTCGGCGCCTCGATGCTGATGACGGTGCTGCCGGCGCGCAGCGCTTCGCGGGTGCCGGTGGCCGAGGCGCTGCGGTACGAATAGGCCGGCAGCGGCCCCTCAGGGCAAAGCGAACGGGGCTCCCTTTCGGGAGCCCCGTCGTTTTGGATGCGTCCGGCCGAATCGGCCCGGTCGGGTCAGCTGGGCCGGGCGAAGAACCGGCCGATGTTCACGACGACCCGCTCGCGGAGGAGCGAGGCCGCCTTGCGCTGCTCAGGGTCGACGAGCTCCTCGTGCTTGCGCGCGGGAGAGACCCGGGTGCGGGCGTATTCTTCGCGGAACCGCGCCTCGGGCGTCGGCTCGTGGACCTGCGTCAGGTAGGTCAGGGTCATCGGGTCGAGGTTCATGTGGCACCTCCGTGCACGGTGTTTGTGCGTTCCTTCACAACCACCGTAGCACAGCGTGGAGGCGATTTCGTTACGGATTGGAAAATTTCAGCCCGATGTTGCCGATTCCCATGGCTGCCATAGACCGAAGACATAGCCGTCCGGGCCCATGACGGAGCATTCGAGCCTGCCTTCGAACTCGTACGGCTGCGCGATGGCCTGGGCGCCGAGCCGGAGGGCCGTCCGGTAGGCGGCCAGCACATCCGGCACGCGGAAAATCAGCTCCGCGCCGATGCCGCGGGCGACACCCTCTCGGGCCAGGGCGTGAAACCACGGGTGGCCCCGGAAGGTTTCGTCGGCGTGGATCTCCACCCGGCAGCCGGGGGCGCGCAGTTCGGCATACCCGGGATGCCGGGCGACCGGCTCGGCGCCGGCTACCGCGGCGAGGAAGTCGGCAAGGGCCCCGACGTCGGTGGCCCAGAGGACCAGGCGGAACTCCGCGTCGCTGCTCACGCCCGAACCGTCGCCCGCGCGTAATCCTGTGTCAAGTGTGAAGAAATATACTCGTCATAATCGCCCTGCGGGCCGGAAGCGCGGCAGCGTGACATCGTCGTACCGCTCGAAGACCACCTCGACAGGCATGCCGACCCGGATGTCCTCGTTGGCAACGTCCACGAGGTTGGTCGGCAGGCGCGGGCCTTCTTCGAGTTCGACGATGGTGACGTTGTAGGGGACCTGAAACGCAGGGTGGTAGCGCTGGTGCATGATGCCAAAGGTGCGGACCGTGCCGCGGCCGCTGGCGGCCTCCCAGCTGAATCGGTCGGAAAGGCAGGCATCGCAGTGCTGGCGGGAGGGCAGCCGCCACGTGCCGCAGTCGGCGCAGCGCATGAGCATCAGGCGGCCCTCGGCCGCGCCATCGAAGAACGGGCGGGACGCCTCGTCGGGCTCCGGGACGGGAATCTGGGGCTGGGTCATCGGTCGCTCCTCGGTCAGGCGGGGTGGGGGCTGAGGATGAGGCAAGCGTGGTAGCTGAGGCTCCCGCCGTTGCCGGTGACGAGAATGAGGTCGTTCTTCGCCTGGCGCTCGCCGCCGTGGCCGCGGCCCTGGATGACGGCCTCGCTGAGCGGCGTCATGCCCCACATGTAGTAGGCGGAGAGTTCGCCGCCGCCGGTGTTCGTCGGGAGCGACCCGCCCGGCCCGAGCTTGCCGTCTTCGACGAAGGGGCCGCCCTCGCCCTTCTTGCAGAATCCGTAGTCCTCGAGGGTGACGAGGACGGTGTAGGTGTAGCAGTCGTAAATCTGGCACTGGGTGAAGTCGGCCGGGCCGACGCCGGCCATGCGGTACGCCGTTTCGGCGGCAAATTTCGCGCCGGTTTCGGTCTCCCAGTCGGATCCTGCGCGGCCGCTGTCGCCCGGGTGGCCCTGGCCCATGCCGTGGATGTAGACGGGCGGCTGGGGCATCTCCTTCGCCCGGTCGGCCGGGCTGACGATGACGGCGACGGCGCCGTTCGAGACGAGGCAGCAGTCGAGCAGGTGCAGCGGCTCGATGATCCAGCGGGACGCGTGGTAGTCCTCGAGGGTGATCGGCTCGCGCATCTGGGCGAGCGGGTTCATCGTCGCCCACTGCCGCTGGCCGACGGCGATGATGCCGAGGTGGTCCTGCTTCGTGCCGTAGAGGGCCATGTGGCGGCGCGCGGCGAGCGCGTACGGCGTGTTGGCGCCGAAGTAGCCCGCCGCGGCATAGAGCCCGGCCATGCCGCGCGGGCGCTGGGGGTTGCGCGCGGCGCCTCCGTAGGCTGCGCCTGCGGAGGTGCCCTCCTTGAGCGGCGCATCGGCGAAGACGCAGACGACGTGGGTCGCCATCCCGGCGTGAATGGCCATGGTCGCGTACTGGACCATCTGGGCAGCGGTGGAGCCGGCGGCGTTCATGTGGTTCAAGAGGCGGAGATTGCGGAGGCCAAGGTAGTTCTGGAGCCCGAGGGTGAGGCCGCCGCCGGTCGTGCCGGTGATGCCGGCGTTGATGAGCAGGCCGTCGATGTCGTCTTTCTTCAGCCCGGCGTCGGCGATCGCCTTCGCCACGGCTTCGGCCGCGAGTTCGCTCGTGGACCTGTAGATGCGGCCCATGGGGGTCATGCCGAGGCCGGTGATGGCCGCGGCGCCGCGCAGCGGATGTGGCATGGGTGCTGTCTCTCCTTCCGCCGGCCCATTCTACCGGCGGGTTTCAGAGGCGGTAGCGCTCGAGGTCGCGGGCGACGAGGGTATCGCGCAGGTGGTCTGCCGAAACCCCGGCACCGAGGTGGGTCAGGATGAGGCGGGCGCCGGGCTGCATGCTGTCCCGCAGGCGGGGGATGTCGTCGACGAGGTTGAGGTGGATGGGCACCTTCTCGTCGACCGAGGAGCACTCGGCCACCAGCACCTCGGCGTCGCGGGCCATCCCCACGATAGCGTCGCAGAAGCCGGTGTCGCCGGTGTAGGCGAACGTGCGCCCTCCCAGTTCGCCGACGTAGCCCAGGTTGAGGCTGAGGCGGGCATCGTGTTCGACGCGGCGGGCCGTGAGCCGGAGCCCTTCGATCTCCGCAGCCTGCCCGTCGGCGAGTTCGACCCAGCGCAGCTCAAAGGCGATATCGAACAGGCCCGGGTAGACCGAGCGGCCGATCGCCGTTGCAAGGTCGCGCGTGCCGGGCGGGCCGACGATGACGGCGGGCCGGGACCGGCCGAAGTACTTCCAGTGCAGGAGGATGAAGGGCAGGCCGAGGAAGTGGTCGCCGTGGTGGTGGCTGAGGATGACGGCGTCGAGCCCGTCCAGGTCGATCCCCATCCGGTTGAGCGACTGGAGCGCCTGGGGCGGCGCCTCGAAGAGGAACCGCCCCCCGGCGACGAATCCGTTCCAGCAGAGCCCGCCCGGGGCGAAAGCGTTGCCGGTGCCGATGAAGGCGAGGTCGAGCGCGGTCATCGGCGGCATGGTAGCTGGCGGACGGTCAACGTTCGCGCGCGCCGGTCCGGCGGCTATTCGGCGGGCCGGCGCGAACTGCCCATGCCGAACATCACCTGGGCGATGCGGCGGATCTGGATCTCGTCGCTGCCTTCGGTGATGCGGTAGCGCCGGTGATGGCGGTAGATGTGTTCGAACGGCATGTGGCGGGTGTAGCCGATGCCGCCGTGGACCTGGATGGCGAGGTCGGCAGCGTTGCAGGCGAGGCGGTTCGCGCGGTAGTTGCACATCGCGACCTTGTCGCTCACTTCCATGTGGTGCTGCTGGTCGAGCAGCCACGCGGTGCGGTAGACCATCCAGCGCACCATTTCGCACTCAGTCTGGAGCTCGGCGAGCGGCCACTGGATCGCCTGCCGGGTGGCGAGCGGCTGGCCGAAGGTGACGCGCTGCTTCGCGTATTCGACGGCGCGGTCGATGCAGTATTGCGCGGCGCCGACGCCTGAGGCGGCCTGCCGGATCCGGTTCTCGTGGACGAAGGTGTTGGCGAGCGCGAGGCCGTCGCCTTCCTTGCCGAGCATCGCGGTGGCGGGGACGCGGACGTCTTTGAGGGTGACCTCGGCGTGGTCGGTCGGCATGTTCATCGTCCACCACATGAAGTCGACGGAGAACCCCTCGGCGTTCGTCGGGACGATGAAGCAGCTGATGCCGCGGGGCTTGCCTTCCTCGCCGGAGGTGCGGGCGAAGATGAGGTCGTGCGTCGCGTTGTGGAGGCCGCTGTTGAAGCGCTTCTTGCCGTTGATGACCCACTCGTCGCCGTCGCGGACGGCGCGGGTTTCGAGCCACGAGGCATCGGAGCCGTGGTTCGGCTCGGTCAGCCCGAAGGCGACGCGGGTCTTGCCCGTGAACATGCCTTCGAGGAACTCCTTCTTCTGCTCCTCGGTGCCGAACTGCTCCCACATCTTCACGGTGGGGAAGTTGCCGACGACGGACGACTCGTTCTGGAGGTCGTTATGGAGGCCGAGGCCTTTCTTGGCGAGGTGCTCGCGGATGATGGCCATCTCGAGGTTGGTGCCGTCGCGGCCGCCGTATTTCTTCGGCACCGCGAAGCGGAGCCAGCCCGCGCGGTCGGCGCGGCGGCGCATCTCGGCGAGGAGCTCCTCCCATTCTTTGCGCGGGATGCCGCCGTTTTCGAAGTCGGTGCGCGCCCATTCGCGGCGGTGGTCGAAGAAGCGGATGTTGTCGTTCTCCTGCTCGAGCGGTTTGATTTCGCGCTCGATGAACTCATCGAGTTCTCGCAGGAGGTCGGGGATGTGGGCCGGGAGCTGGAAGTCCATAGGGGCAGGCCTCTCAGGTGGGAATTGCCCGCGTATCCTACCGGCACGGGGTGCGAGGTGCCCATGAAGAAACCGGCGGCGGTGAAGCTGCTCGAAGCGCGGGGCGTTCCGCACCGGCTGGTGCGGTTCGACCCGGCGATTCGTTCGGCTGAAGGGGTGGCCGCCGCGACGGAGGTCGAACCGGAGCGCGTCTTCAAGACGCTCGTGGTCGAGGAGGAGCCGCCGCGCGGCCGGCCGTACCTCGTGATGGTCCGCGGTTCGGCGGAGCTGGACCTGAGGCGGCTGGCAGCGCAGCTCGGGGTGAAGCGGCTGCGGATGGCGGCGCCGGCCGACGCCGAGCGGCTCACTGGCCTGAAGCTCGGCGGCATCAGTGCGCTCGCCCTCACCGGCAGGGGCTTTCGCGTGCTGCTCGATGCCTCGGCGATGGCGCACGAGACGGTGCTGGTGAGCGCCGGCGAGCGCGGCGCCGACGTCGAACTCCCGCCGGGCGACCTCGCAGCGTTGACCGGCGCACGGCTGGTCGAGGTCTAGAGGGGACCGCAGTTACCCCAGGAGTTCGAGGTACTTCCGCTTCATCCAGTCGCCTTTGCGGCGGTAGTCGGCGGGCGTGGCGAGGGTGCCGCGCTGGCCGGTTTCGCGCGCGAATGCGGCGTTGAGGACGGCGAAGTGGTTTTCGCGCTGGCCGAAGCGGCGGGCGCGCTCCCGGGCGGCGCGGGCAGTCCACGTCTTGCAGTACTCGATTGCCTCCTGCAGCTCGGCCTGGAGGTCGACGACGGTTGCGCGCGGGTCGTTGGCCGGTGCGGCGACCGGGGCAGCCGTTCGCGCGGCGGGTGGTGGGGGCGGGGCCGGCACCCCGAACATGGCCAGCTGCTGGCCTTCGATGAGGCGGCCAGTTTCGTCGAGGACGGCGTCGCCGGCTTCCTCGACGTCCACCACCTCCGGGAGCGCGCGCGGTTCGTCGGAGCCGGCCTCCTCTTCTGCCGGTTCGCCCGGCACATCCTGGTCCGGTTGGGGAGCACCCCGGTCGACGGGCCGGGGGATGGCGGGGATGGCGGCTTCGCGTTCGAGGTGGTCGATGATGGGCGCGAGGCGCGGGTCCCGGCCGATGAACACGTGGAGCACGTTTTGAGCTTCGGGCAGGCTGTGGTTGAAGCGGAGCCCGCGGCCGAGCTGCTGGATCACCGGCTCACGGCTGAAGACGGCGTCGAGTTTGAGGAGGACGGAGACGGTCGGCGCATCGAAGCCTTCGCTGGCTTTCCGGACCTGGATGAGGACGTCATAACGGCCGGCGTGGAAGTCGCGCATGCGCCGCTCGGCTTCGGCCGCCGGGAGATCCTCGCCGCTGTGGACGACGGCGCACCGGAGGCCCGGGTGGTGTTTCGCGAAGACCCGGGCGAGATGGTCGGCGTGGGTGGTGGTGGCGGCGAAAACGAGGCCCTGGTGCTGGCCTGGCGCGAGGGCGCGCTTCCGTTCGAGCGTGAGCGCGAATTCGCGGACGAGCGGCTGAACATAATCGTCGTTCCAGCGGAGCTGCTGGCGGACGCAGCGCTGGTCGAAGTCGGGCAGCTCGGCCATTTCGGAGGCGGTGAAGGTGTAGGTCTCTCCCTCGGGGGTGCGGAGCTCGACGGCGTAGTCCTTCATCTGCATCGCGAGCCGCTTGAGGATGCGGCCTTCGCGCCACGCCTGGCGCATGGTGACGTGGATGAGCGGGTCGATGACGAGGCCCTCGCCATCCTCGCTGGGGAGGTAGCGGGCGCCGGCGAGCGGCTCGCGGTCGAGGCGGACGGGCGTCGCGGAAAGCAGCAGGCTCGTGGCGACGGGGAGCTGCCGGAGCGCGCCGGCCCACTGGCCGCGTTCGCCGAGGTGGTGCGCTTCGTCGCAGACCAGGTGCACGCGGCGCTTCGCGCAGAGGCGGGCGTACCGCTCGGGCGCGGCCGCGACCTGCTGGTAGGTGGCGACGATGACGTTGGCCCGGTTGGCGGCTGCGCGGTGGAGGGTCGCGTTCTCGGCGAGGTACTTCCGCGCATCGAACCGGGCGCCCAGCAGGCCGAGGGCGCGTTCGATGCCGTCGTAGACCTGCGTCCGGAGGACATCGGTAGGCGTCAGGTAGAGGCAGCTGTCGGCGCCGGCCGCGGAGGCGGCGACTAGGAACGAGCCGACGCCGATGACGGTCTTGCCGTAGCCGACGGGCACGACCACCAGCTCGGCGCGCGAGCCGCCGGCGAGCGCTTCCCGCCAGCGGCGGAGCGCCTCGGCCTGGCCGGGTCGAAGTCGAGCATCGTCGAGGTCGATCATGCCGGCAGGTCCCGTCCCGTCGCTGGCATCGCAAATCAGGCTACCGTCCGCGGACGGTGTCAGCAGCCGTGGACGGCGTCACAAGGCGTCATGCTCCAGCCGGGACGTCAATCGGCAGCGGCAAGGGGAACGACGGCGCGGTACTGGAGGAGCGGGCGCGTCGGGCCCTGGGCGCTCGGCGCGGCCGAGGGGCCGGTCTCTTTCTGGAGGTACTGCCCGGCCATCCAGCCTTCACCGACGGGAGTCGCCACGCGATACCATTCGACGCCGACCTGGCGCACGGGCCCCTCGATGACCGTCACGCGCGTACCGTGCGCCAGGCACTGGATGATGTCGCCGCCGGGTGTCTTCCGGAGCCGCAGGCAATCGCCCGGGGTGTTGACGCGCGCCGTATCGCCGGGGACGAGAGGCGCGCCCGGGGACGCCGCCTCTCGCGGCTGGCCCGCCCCGGTGGGGAACCGGTAGATGCGAACCTGGAGGCCGTTCGCCCTGGCCTGGGCGAACGGGTCGTAGCCGGGACGCAGGCGGACGATGCCGTCCCAGAGCTGGTTCGAGTCGATGGCGTCGAAGGTCCCGTCGCCGCGATTGCGGATGATGATGGCTGTGTGAAGGCCGGGGTAGTCAGCATCGGGGGAGGTCCAGCTGTCGAGGGCGACCTGGATGACATCGCCGGGGCCAGCCTCGGCGGCTGACACTTCGACGGCCCCGGCTTCGAGGAAGCCTTCGCGGTAATCGAAGCCCATCTCGCGGCCGGTCGCTTCGAAGACGACGCGCTTCACCCAGGGCCAGCATTCGCCCTGGTACGTGCCGAGGTCGCGCAGCGCGCGTTCGACGATCGGATGGCTGGAATCGGCGGCCGCGGGGCTGAACGGCCCGGCGGCGCCGAAGACGGCAAGCATGGCGACCAGGATGGCTGCCAGGGTGTGCCGGTGGCGGGTCATCGGCATCGCACCTGCTCCTGTTTCCCGGGGGCTCCGGGCACCGTACCCCAGCCGTGTGTCTTGTGACAACCGGAACGATAGCGAAATCAGCATGGCGCCCAAGGCAAACACGGGAAATCCCGGTGAACGCCCGGGAAACCGGGGCGCGCCGGGCCGGCGCCCGGCTGCTCTTTCGGCAGGCGCGGCTATGATCGTCGCCATGACCGCGCCGCAGCCGCTTTCCGGGCTCCGCGTCCTCGAATGCGCCGGGTGGAACGGCGTGCTGGTCGGCCGCCTGCTGGCCGAGGCCGGCGCCGATGTCGTCCGGGTGGTCGGGCCAGACGGGGACCCGCTGGACCGTGAACCACCGTTCTTCGGTTCGAGCGGGGTGTCGATCCAGTCGGCGTACTACAACGCGGGCAAGCGTGTCGTTTCGCTCGACCTGTCGGAAGCCGGCGGCCGAGGGCAGTTCCTCGAGCTCGTGCGCGCAGCCGACATCCTGCTCGAGGACTGGTCCCCGGGTTCGCCGCCGTTCGACGACGGGGAACTCCGGGCTGCGAACCCGCTGCTGGTGCGCGTCTCGGTAACGCCGATGGGCCTCGATGGCCCGCGCAGCGGCTGGCGCGTGAACGACCTCGTCGCCAACGCGCTCTGCGGGTCGGCGTGGCTGACGGGCGACGCGTCGAGCCCGCCGATTACGGGCTACGGCAACCAGTCCCACCACACCGTAGGGCTGTACGCCGCGGTGGTCGCGCTGGCCGGCTACCGGTTGGCGCGGCTCACCGGCGCGGGCGTGCGCATCGACCTCTCGGCGCACGAGGCGCTGGTCTCCTGCACGGAGCAGCTCCTGATGCAGTGGTTCTTTCCGAACGGCACGTGGGGCACCCCGATCGCCCGGCGGCAGGGCAGCCTCCACTGGAGCGGCGCCTACGAGGTGTACCCGGCGAAGGACGGCCACGGGGTGATGGTCACCGCGTCGCTCAAGCTGACCGAGGTGCTGGTGCCCTGGCTAATCGAATGCGGCGCCGCGCAGGACCTCGCCGACCGCGAGAAATTCCCGGACGTCATCGCGATGGTGAAGAACCTCCCCTACGTCATGAAGGTGCTGCGGGAGTGGGTGGCGACGTGGGAGCGCGGCGAAGACCTCTTCTACGAAGGGCAGCGGCGCCACCAGCCGTTCGGGGTGGTGTGGAACGTCCGGGAGGCGATCGAGCGAAGCCCGCAGATCGCCGCGCGGAGGTATTTCTCCGAGACGGAGGTGCCCGGGTTCGGAAGGGCGAAGCTCCCCGGCCGGCTCTTCCGCACGAACGCCGACGGGCCGCCGCTCTCGCTGCCGGCGCGCATCGCGGCGGACGAGACCGGCTGGCGGCCGCGGGCGGCAGCGATTTCCGCGGGGGGCGCGGGAGGCCTCGACCGCGCGCGGCCGCTCGAAGGGGTGCGCGTCCTCGATTTCACGCACGTCCTCGCGGGGCCGTTCGGCACACGGGTGCTGGGCGACCTCGGCGCGGAGGTCATCAAGGTGAGCAGCGCGAAGCGGAGCGGCGGCGCGAACTCGCCCGACCACCCCTACTACGTCTGCTGGAACCGGAACAAGAAGAGCGTGGCGCTCGACATGACGCGGCCCGAGGCCCGCGCCGTGGCCCGCGAGCTCGCGCTGAAGTCGGACGTCATCATCGAGAACTTCTCGGCGGGAGTTCTGCGGCGCTGGGGGCTCGATTACGCGTCGCTGGAGGCGGAGCACCCGGGGGTAACGGTCATCTCGATGGGCGGCATGGGGCAGGACGGCCCGTGGAAGGATTTCGTGACCTACGCGCCGACCATCCACGCGCTGACCGGGCTCACCTACCTCACGAACCCGGAAGGGACGCGGACGGACGGCTACGGCTTTTCGCTGACGGATCACCTGAGCGGGCTGGCGGCGGCGCTGGCGGCGCTCGAAGGCCTCGAACACCGCGAGCGGACGGGCCGCGGGCTGGCGGTAGACCTCGCCCAGTACGAACTGGGACTCGGCATCATGGCGCCCGCGCTGATGGACTTCCTGGCCAACGGAACGAACCCGGAGCCGCCGGGCAACCGCCACCCGTTCGATGCCTGGGCGCCGCACGGCATCTACCCGTGCGCGGGCGAAGACCGGTGGATCGCCATCGCGGCGCGCGGCGATGACGAATGGCGCCGGCTCGCCGGCATGCTGGAGATCGACCCGGGCGGCCAGTTCGCGACCCACGACCTCCGCGTCGCGAACTGGCGCGAGCTGGACGCGGCGATTGCGGCCCGGACCCGGCGGGAAGACGCCTTCGAACTCGCCGAGCGGCTGCAGCGGGCCGGTGTGCACGCGGGGCCGGTCCAGCACGCGCGCGACCTCGCGGAGAACGACCCGCAGCTCGAGGCGCGGGACTTCTTCGGGAGCGCGCGGGCGGAGAAGTGGGGCGAGTACGGCCTCGACCGGTTCCCGGCCCGCTTCGACGGCGCCCGGCCGCCGGTCTACGAAGGCGTCCGCCAGGTGGGTGAGGATACGTTCGACGTCCTCGCTTCGGTGCTCGGCTACGACGACGGCCGCATCGCGGACCTGATGGCGTCCGGCGCGCTCAGCTGAGGGTTGCGAAGAGAAACCGAGCCTCTGCTACGCTAGCCGAAGCCCGCCGCGAGGAGCCGCCACGTGCCGTTTCGCCTGTTCACGTCGCTGGGGAACGAGGTCCGCGAATTTAGAACCGTCAGCCCCGGCGAGGTTCGCATGTACGTCTGCGGGGTCACGCCCTACGACGTCACCCACCTCGGGCACGCCTTCTCCTACGTACAGTTCGACACGCTGCGGCGCTACCTCAGCTGGCTCGGCTACCGCGTGCGCTACGTCCAGAACGTGACGGACATCGACGACGACATGATCATGGTCTCCCGGCGGCAGGGCGGGCGGCCGATCGCCGAGATCCGGGACGAAAACGACGCGATCCTTCGGGCGGACCTCGACCGGCTGAACGTCCTCCGGCCGACCGTCTACCCCTACGCGACCGACCACATCCCGGAGATCATCGAGACGACGGCGCGGCTCATCGAACGGGGACACGCGTACGTCGTCGATGGCGATGTGTTCTTCGACGTCGCATCGTTCCCGCGGTACGGGCGGCTCAACGGGCTGACGCTGGAGGAGCTCGGGAAGCGGGAGAACCCGGAGTCGAAACGGGCGCACAAAAAGCGTGGTCACCTCGACTTCCTGCTGTGGCAGCAGGTAGACCCCGGCGACCCGGCATGGGAAAGCCCGTGGGGGCCGGGCCGGCCCGGGTGGAGCATCGAATGCACGGCGATGGCGGTGAAGCACCTCGGGACGCAAATCGACATCCACGGGGGCGGCAGCGACCTGAAGTATCCGCATCACGAGAACGAAATCGCGCAGGCCGAATGCGCCTACGGGGTCGAGCCGTTCTGCGGCTGGTGGGTCCACAACGGCATGCTCCAGCTCGAAGGGGTCAAGATGAGCAAGTCGCTCGGCAACCTCGTGCTTGCGCGGGACCTGATGCGGAGGTACGAGCCGGACCACCTGCGGCTCTACCTGCTCAGCCACCACCTGCGCGCCGATGCGAACTACGTCCCCGGCGCCCTCGACGAGCTTGCGGAGCGGTACGAGCGGCTGAAGGCTGCCTCGCGGCGGGCCGGTGAGGCGGAACCGGACCGGGGAGTGCTCGGCGCGATGACGGAACGGCTCGATGACGACTTCGACGTCCCGGGGGCGCTGGAAGCGGCCGACCGGGCGGCCTTGCGGGTGCTCGCCGGCGCTGCGGGTGCAGGAGAAGCCGCGGCGGTCCGTGCCGGGCTGCAGCTGCTCGGCTTCGCGTTCGCCGGTGCGCGGGGCCCGGCCAACGGCGACCTCACACCCTGAACCTCATTCGGCGGCGGGACCGATGACGCGCTCGGCGCTCAGCCGCTCGATTTCCGCTTCGGACAGGCCCGCTTCCCGCAGCACGTCGGCCGTATCGACGCCGAGGTCGCGCGCGGGGAAGCTGAGGCGCGGCGGCGTCCCGGAGAGCTGGATGTGGGGACCGACGACGCGCTGGCGGCCGAACTTCGGGTGGTCGGTCTCGGCGAGGTAGCCGTTCGCCCACGCCTGCTCGGATTCGGCGAGCTCGAGGTAGTCCTGCACGATGGAAGCAGGGACGTCCTCCTGACGGAGCCGCTCGAGCCAGTGCGCCGAGGTGTTGCTGGCGAACGCCTCCTCCATGATGGGCTCGAGCTCGTGCCGGTTCTTGTAGCGGACGAAGCCGCGGGCGAAGCGCGGGTCGTCGATGAGGTGGTCGAGACCGAGCGCGCGGGCGATCCGGGGCCAGAACTTCTGGTCGATGCCGACGATCATCACCCAGCGGCCATCGGAGCACTGGTAGTGGCCGACGGTCGGCGCGGCGCGGAATTCGCGCGGCCGCTCTTTTCCGAAATGGAGGGCGTGGAGCAGCTCGGGCGCCTGGAGCGCGAGCTGGGTGCCGAGGAGGGAGACTTCGACGACCTGCCCGCGGCCGGTACGCTCGCGCGCGTAGAGCGCGGTCATGATGCCGAGCGCGAGGTTCATGCCGCCCGTTTGGTCGGCGATGCCGGGGTAAGGGATTTCGGGCCGATGGCCGGGACCGCCGCCGGCGTGCTGCGCGAAGCCGGAATACGCCTGCGCAATCTGGTCGAAGGACGGGAGCTTCGCCATGGGGCCTTTCGAACCCCAGCCGGTAGCGCGGGCGTAGATGAGGCGCGGATTGCGTTCGCAGACGACGTCCGGCCCGAGGCCCCAGCGCTCCATCGTCCCGGGCCGGAAGTTCTCGACGAGGACGTCGGCGCCATCGGCGAGGCGGAGTGCGAGGTCGACGCCCTCCTGCCGGCGAAGATCGATGCAGACGGAGCGTTTGCCGCGGTCGAGCGATTCCCAGAAGGCGGAGAAGCCGTCGGGCTCCCGCCACATGCGCCGGCCGTAGTCGCCGCTCGGGTCTTCGACTTTGATGACGTCGGCACCGAAGTCGGCGAGGATGACGGTCGCGAAGGGGCCTTGCTGATACCGGGTGAAATCGAGGACGCGGATGCCTTCGAGCGGTGCTGCCATGCCGGGAGTGTACGCCGGCCCCGGCCCGCTGCGAAGGCCGCCTGCGTCACCGGACTGTCACCAGCTGTCACCGGCGACGGCACAGGACGGGGCGTTCCCGGCGGTACAGACGTTCGCGGCGCGGCCGATTGAATACGGTAGAGGGAGCGTTGGCCGGCGGCGCGGACGGTCCCGGCCGTTCACCGGGCGGCCCTCTGGGACGCTGCGGCGACAGGACTACGACAATTTGCCATCCGCGGGACGGGCCCGCGGGGCTGCAGCGGGCATTCTGAGCGGTCGATAAGTAACCGTGAGATGTCCCGCCCATCCACCCGCAACCCGCGCGAAGACTGGTTCATCGCCCTGACGTTCGCGGGCGGGGCCATCGCGTTCACCGCGGCCTTCTTCCTCCAGCCGCTCGGCGACCCGGTCGGGCTCGCGGTCGTGCTGCTGCTGGCGGTGCTGACGGAAGCGCTGTCGGTCCGGCTCTACTTCGGCGGCTGGGTTTCGGTCAGCTTCGTAGGCACGGCGATGGCGGCCGTGCTCTTCGGGCCGCCCGGGGCGGTGACGACGGCCGGCGCGATCGCGATCGCCGGCTGGCTGACGGGTGAGCGGAACCCGCGCAAGCTCGCGTTCAACTTCGGCCATGAGACGCTCGCGGCGTTGTGTGCTGCCCTCGGGGTGATGGGCATCCAGGCAGCCGGGCAGGGCGAGGTGCCCCGGCCCGTGCTCGCCCTGGCAGAAGGCGGTGCGGCAGCGCTCATCCTGTACGCCATCGACGGGGCGTGGGTCGCCGCAATCATCGCCCTCACGAGCGGCCGTCCGATCGCCTCGAGCTTCCGCGACAACATCGGCTGGCTGTTCCCGTATTACGCCATCCTCGGCCTCGTCGCCGGCGGACTCGCGGTCATCTTCCAGGAGCTCGGGGTTGCCGCCGTGGTGGTCATGGTGCTGCCGCTCGTGCTGGCGCGGTACTCGGTGAGCCAGTTCGTGGAGCGGACGCGGGAGAACGTGATCCGGCTGGAGCGTTCGAACGAGCAGCTCCACCGTGCGTACATCGAAATCCGTGACATGTCCGAGCAGCTGCGGGACGCGTACACCGGGACGCTGGAGTCGCTCGTGACGGCGCTGGACGTGCGCGACCAGGAGACGCGCGGGCACTCGGTCCGCGTGGCGCAGCACGCGCTCGACATCGCGAAGATGCTGGGCATCAAGGACGACGAGGAGCTGCTCACGATTTACCGCGGCGCGCTGATGCACGACGTCGGCAAGATCGGCGTCCCCGATGCGATTCTGCTGAAGCCGGACCGGCTGACGGAGGAGGAGTGGGAGTTCATGCGGCGTCACCCCGCGATGGGCTACCGGATCCTCGCGCAGGTGCCGTACCTCCGGCCGGCGGCGAAGATCGTGCTGGCGCACCATGAGCGGTGGGACGGCGCCGGCTACCCGCGGGGGCTCGAGGGCGAGGAGATTCCGCTCGGGGCGCGCATCTTCGCGGTCTGTGACACGTACGACGCGATCATCTCCGACCGGCCGTACCGGCGGGGGCAGTCGCCGGACGCGGCGCTTGCTGAGATACTGCGCTGCGCGGGGAGCCAGTTCGACCCCCGCGTGGTGGAGGCGTTCGAAGCGCTCTTCCCCCGCTGGAAACAGGAGACGCCCGGGAACCCCGCCCGGCCGCTGCTCTACCTCCCGGCCTGGAGGCAGGACGACGATGCGCCAGGAAGAGCGGCGAGCTAGGACTCGGCGGCAGCTGCTCGACGCTGCGCGGGCGGCCTTCGCGGCGCGCGGGTACGAGGGCGGCTCGCTCGATGCGATTGCGGCCTCGGCGGGGCTTTCGAAGGGCGCGGTGTACGCTCACTTCCCGACGAAGCTCCACCTGTACACGGCGGTGATCGACGAACTGCTGAGCGAAGCGAAGGAGCGCGTCGAAGCCGTCGCCGCGGCGCTCGGCAGGGGCGAACGGCCTGACGCTGCCGCGCGGCGCTACCTGCGCGGGGATGCGAGCGATGCGGAGCACGCGGCGCTGCTCATGGACGCATGGACGACCGCCACCCGGGAGCCAGAGGTGCGGGCGCTGCTCGACGCTTACCTGGCCGAGCGCCACGCGCTGCTAGCGGCAGCCGCCATCGATGAGGGGGCGCGGCCGGAGGAAGCGCTCGCCCTCGCCGCGGTCACGGGCCGGCTCATCGATGCCGAAGTCCTGCACGAGCGTCACGGCGGTTCTGCCGGGTCAGTTGCGGGGGCGCACCGCGGGGCATGACGAAGGGGGCCGGCATGCCGGCCCCCTCCCTGGGTGTTGCGCTCCCGGATTACCAGCGGATGGTCAGCATGGGCGCAGCCGTCGAAACGACCGCGACCGCAGCCAGCGCGCCAGCAACGAGGAGCATCCGGAGCCTAGCCATTAGGCACCTCCCGCGATATTCCGGACGGAACATGCCGACCGGCCGGTATGTAATACGTCTGCGCCGGTAAAGGTGTCAAGATGGGAAATGAGCGGTGAACGGAGAATATGCCGCTCGAATTGTAAATTCTCGCGGTCAGCGGGCTGGCGGACGCTCCCGCCGGTGGATGCTGAGGCCGAGTTCGAGCTCTTCGATGAGGGCTTCGGCGAGGTCCCGCTCCTCGCCGGGCGGGATTTCGCCGCGCCACGCGGCAGCCGCGAGCTCGGCGAGGCGGTTGGGGCCGAGGCGCTGCTCCGCCTCCGAAACCTCCTGGGCGCGGGCGGCCTGGTGCATGCGGATGCGCTCGCGCAGGACGGCGGCGATCTTTTCGTCGGCGGCGCGCCGCGCCTCGAAGTCGGTCAACGGCGGCAGACGGTAGGCGGCCAGCCGGGCCGCGCGGGCACCGATGTCGTCGACCGGCTCCGCGGCGGTCTCCGGGTCGCGCAGCCAGCGGCGGAAAATCTCCCGCTCGACGGCGCCGGTGAAGAGGGTCTCGGGGTAGTTCCGGTAGGCGAGGCGGAGCGCGGGGTGCTGGAGGAGGATGGCGAGGAGCACCTCCTCCGGGTTCGGCGGGCTGGGGCGGCCAGCGGGCTGCGGCGCCCGGCCAGGGCGCGGCGCCTTGAGACGTTCGGCGACGCTCGCTTCGGTGACCCCGAGCTGGCGGGCCACGCGCTGGATGTAGAGGGCCCGCTCGACCGGGTCACGGACGGCGAGCAGCACCGGCCGGAGGCGGTCGACGAGGTGGCGGGCCTCGAGCGGCGACGCGGGCCGGGCATCCCCCAAAAGGCGGCCGAGCAGGAACTCGACGAACGGGACGGCGCCGGCGATGGCCCGCTCCCACCGGGCCGGGTCTTCGCGGACCAGTTCGTCGGGGTCGCGCCCCGGGGGCAGCGCTGCAACGCGGAGGTCGACATCGACGTCTGAGGCGAGTTCGTCGGCGGAGCGTGCCGACGCCGCCGCTTGCTCGTCGGTTTCGAACCCGAGCACGAGGCTGCCGGCGCGGGCGGCAGCGTTCATCCCGGCGGCGTCGGGGTCGAGCGCGAGGACGATGCGCGGCGCGAACCGCCTGAGGAGCGTCGCATGGTGGCGGGTGAGCGACGTGCCCATCGTCGCAACGACGTTCCGGTAGCCGGCCTGCCACGGACCGAGGACGTCCATGTAGCCTTCGACGACGACGACTTCGCCCTTCTCGCGGATAGCGCCCGCGGCGTGGTGGAGGCCGAACAGGGTGCGGCCTTTGTCGAAGATCTCCGTCTGGGGCGAGTTGAGGTATTTCGGTTCTTCACCGTGGAGCCCGCGGCCGCCGAGCGCGACGAACTCGCCGCGCTCGTTCGCGATGGGGATGATGATGCGGCCCCGGAAGCGGTCGTACGGTTCGCGCCCTTCCTCGGATTCGACGAGCACGCCGGCAGCGAGCATGTCGGCTTCGGTGTAGCCGCGGTTGAGCAGGAAATCGCGCAGGTGGTGCCAGCCAGCGGGGGCCCAGCCGAGATGCCACGCAGCGATGGTCTCTGGGGAGAGGCCGCGGCGCTCGACGAGGTACGCCATCGCCTCCTCGCCGCCGGGCTCGCGGAGCTGCCGTTCGTAGAAGCCGACGGACGCCGAGACGATGGCGGCGAGCCGTTCGAGGTGGGACCGGCGCTTCGGGTCTTCGTCCTGCAGGCTGATGCCGGCTTCGCTCGCGAGCAATCGCAGCGCGCCGCGGAAATCGAGGTTCTCCCGCTTCTGGACGAACGTGAAGAGGTCGCCGCCTTCGCCGCACTGGCCGAAGCAGCGCCACGTGCCGCGGTCGGGGAACACGTAGAAGGAGGGGGTCCGCTCGCTGTGGAAGGGGCAGAGACCGCGGAAGCTCCGCCCGGATTTCTGGAGCTGCGTGAACCGGCCGATGTAGGCGACGAGATCGACCTGCCGTTTGATCGCGTCGACGGCGTCCATGGTGCACATGGTACGTCCCGGCGGCGCCGTCCGGGGGACCGGGCGGAAGGGTTCCGTCCCGACCGGGCCGCGGCAGCGTCAGGGAAGCTGGACCGTCGTGCTCGCCATGGGCTGGTTACCGACGTACACGGTCACCGTTGCCTGGCCGGAGCCGGCGGGACGGGCGACGGCGATGACCGGCGACGACTGGCCGGTGGCGAGGGCGATGCTCACGCTGTTGCTGGTGATCTGGCCGCCGAGCTGGACCTGGACCACGACCGTGGAGGCGGGCAGCGGGCCGCCATCGTTGCGCACGGTCACTTCGATGGTCCCGGCGGTGACGTTCGCTGCGGTGATGACGAGGTTGGGCGCCTCGACCGGGGGCTGGAGGACGAACGTCGCGCTGTTGTTGTCTTCGCGCTGCTCACGCACGATGTTGGCCGGGTCGACGGTCACGATGGCGCGTTTGCCGCCCTGGGTGATCGGCGGCGAAATCAGGAATTCGACGACGGTCGAGCCGCCATTCGCCGACAGGTTGACGTTGACCGCCAGCTCCTGCTGCGGAACATCGCCACCGACGGCGACCACGAGCGGCCCGCTGTAGGCGTTGTTGCTGACGTTCGAGATGGTGACGCGGAGGACGGCGCCGCCGCTCGCGAGCACCGCGTTGGTGGGCACGAAGTCCGGAGCGTTTGCGGCCGGCGAGGGCGACGGCGAGACGGTGGCCGTGGGCGACGCTGACGCGGTGGGCGTCGGCGTTGGCGCCGGGGTAGGCGTGGCATCGCGGACCGGGACGAGGTCGAGGGTATCGAGCGGCTCGATCGCCGTCCGGCGGACCCAGCCCTGCGTGCCGGACGGCGGCTGCACGAGCAACCACGCGAGGTCGCGGGTCTTGCCGGTGATCGTGACCTGCGACCCGGCGCGAAGGCTGCCGGTCTCGGGGAAGGTATCGCCGGGGCCTTCGCGCAGGGTGGCATCGGCGACGACCCGGCCCTGGATGGTCTGCGGCCGCTCGCCGACCGGTTCGATGGCGACGATGCGGACCTTCGCGGAGTCTTTCGAAGCCCCGGATTCGGCGAAAACGCGCACGAAGATGTCGTAGGTGCCTTTGTCGGCGACGGTGAAGCGGAGGGTCACGCGGTAGCGGTTATCGGGCGGCGTGTCGGTGACGTCCACGGCGTCGGCAACGCGGTCGCCGACGAACAGCTCGAAGCGCCGGATCGGCTCGGTGGCCGAGGCCTGGACGACGACGTCATGCGGCTGATTGATCTCGAGGCGCTGGTCGCGTGCCGGGCTGTCGATCTGGACGGCGAATTCGGTTGGCCCGCCCCCGTTGCCGCCTCCACCTCCGCTGATGAGGCTGAAGACGAGGAACACGAGGATGCCGCCGACGACGGCGGCGAGGAAGAGGAAGACATAAAACATCGGCTGGCGGGCCGGGGGCTCATCGCCGCCGTAGTAGTCTTCTTCTTCCCAGTAGTACTCGTCGTCGGGATAGTCGGCGGCGTCCTGGTAGGGGTCGGGAGCGCCCGGCGCATAGCGGGGGTAGGGAGGCGGCGGCGTGCCGGCACCGATGATGGGTTCTTCCGCTGGCGGGGGCGCACCGATCACCGGCTCATCGTCGAAGCTGGAGCCGTAACGGTTGGACATGGCGGGTAGCTCCGAGTATCTGCGCGGGGGTTTCTACCTTCAAGACGGGCGAGCAGGGACATAAACGCCCCGGAAAGGCCGTTGCGCAGCGCTAGACGTGCCAGCCGATGGCGTCGGGACAGCCGAGGGAGCTGGCCAGCCGGATGGCGTAGCGGTCGGTCATGCCGCTGACGTAGTCGGCGGCGCGCCGTTCGACGGGGTCGCCCGGGAGGGAGTAGTCGGGCGAGATGCCTTCCGGGTGTTCGACGAAATGGGCGAACAGGAACTTGACGATGCGCTTCCCGCGCTCGGCTTCGCGCCGGGTTTCGTCGTAGAGGTAGACGCGCCGGAACATGAACTCGCGCAGCTCGTTGGCAGCGTCGCGGATGGCAGGGCTGAACTGGATGACCGGGTCCCGGCCCGCGCCAGTCGCTGCCCAGCTCGCTTCGACGATGTCGCAGATGAGGGCATCGAGGCGCTCGCCGTGGCTTCGGCCGAGCAGTCGCTGCGTGCTGTCGGGCAGGTCGGCTTCGGTGATGATGCCGGCGCGGATGGCGTCGAGGATGTCGTGGTTGAGGTAGGCGATGGCGTCGGCGGTCTTGACGACCTGGCCTTCGAGGGTGACCGGCACGCCCCAGCCCTCGGCGAAGATGTCTTCGCGTGCCTTCGAGCTCTTTTCGATGGCGTCGAGCACTTCGAAGGTGAGGTTGAGGCCGCGGCCGCCGTTTTCGAGCCGGTCGAGGACGCGGACGGACTGGTAGTTGTGGCGGAAGCCCTCGGGGAGACACTCGGCGAGCGCCTCTTCGCCGGCGTGGCCGAAGGGCCCGTGGCCGATGTCGTGGCCGAGCGCGGCGGCCTCGGCGAGGTCTTCGTTGAGGTTGAGGGCGCGGGCGATCGTCCGGGCAACCTGGGCGACTTCGAGGGTGTGGGTGAGCCGGGTGACGAAGTGGTCCTGCTGGGGCGCGATGAAGACCTGGGTCTTGTGCTTCAGCCGGCGGAAGGCTTTCGTGTGGAGGATGCGGTCGCGGTCGCGCTGGTACTCGGTCCGGAGCGGCGACGGCGCCTCGGGCCGCTTGCGGCCGCGGCTGGTCGCGGTGCGCGCGGCGTAGGGGCTGAGGGAGGCCTCTGCTGCCTCGAGCCGGCGCCGCACCACGTTCAGGTCCATCGACCCGGATTGTAGTACCGCAGACCGGCTCGGCCGAATGCAGCGCGGCCCCGGCGATGGCGCCAGGGCCGCTGAACGTGCTGCCGGGGGGAGGCTAGTGTGCCGGTGCGCGGCCCAGCTTCGCCTCCGCGTTCGCGATGATTTCGCGGGTCTGGTCGATCATGTCCGGGCTCACGCTGACGCTCGTGATGCCCCACTCGACGAGCTTCTCCGTGACCTCGGGGTAGACGCTCGGCGCCTGCCCGCAGATGGAGGCGGTGATGCCGCGGCGACGCGCCACGGTGACGGCGGTCTGGATTGCCGCCATCACGGCCTCGTTCCGCTCGTCGAAGGTGTCCGCGAGGGCTTCGCTGTCGCGGTCGATGCCGAGCACGAGCTGCGTCAGGTCGTTCGACCCGATCGAGATGCCGTCGATCCCGACGTCGATGAAGCGGTCGAGGATGATGACGTTCGAGGGAACCTCGACCATCATCCAGAGCTTGAAATCGTCGCCACGGACGAGGCCCTGCTCGCTCATCAGCTGCTTGACGCCGCGGAGCTCATCCGGGGTGCGGACGAAGGGGACCATGACGTAGAGGTTCTTGAACTCGCGGCGGACGCCTTTGATGGCTTCGAGTTCGAGCTGGAAGATGTCGGGCTCGCGGAGGTAGCGGCTGGCACCGCGGTAGCCGATCATCGGGTTTTCTTCGGCCGGCTCGAACTTCGCGCCGCCTTCGAGGTTGGCATACTCGTTGGTCTTGAAGTCGGTGAGGCGGTAGACGACGGGCCGGGGATTGAAGGCGCGGCAGAACTCCTTGATGCCTTCTTCGAGGCGGCGGGTGTACTCCTCGGGGTGCCCTTCCTCGATGAACTGGCGCGGGTGCTTGCCTATCTGGGCGACGATGAACTCGGCGCGGAGGAGGCCGACGCCGTCGACGTGCCGCTTCGCGACCACCTCGGCGAGCTCGGGCTCGGCGAGATTGACGTACAGCTTCGTGGTCGTCTTGAGGGAGGCCGACCGCGCGTAGCGCTCCTTCTGGCGCTCGTACCAGGCGAGCCGCGCCTCGGCGCGGCCGTCGTAAATGCGGCCGGCCGAGCCGTCGACCGTGACTTCGCGGCCGACCTCGAGCGATGTGGCGCCGGCGACGCCGACGACGCACGGGATGCCGAGTTCGCGGCTGACGATGGCAGCGTGGCAGGTGCGGCCGCCACGCTCGGTGACGATGGCGGAGGCGCGCTTCATCGCCGGGACGAAGTCGGGTGTAGTCATCTCGGCAACGAGGACGTCGCCCTGCTTGACGATGTCGATTTCGCGCGGGTCGTGGACGATGCGGACCGCGCCGACGCCGACGCCGGGCGATGCGGGCTGGCCGGTGAGGAGGACGGGCGCGGTTTCCTCCTCGCCCTCCTCGTCGTGGAACTCGTGCTTGAGCGTCGTAACGGGGCGGGCCTGGACGAGGTAGAACTGGCCTTTCTCGTAGGCCCATTCGATGTCCTGCGGGGCACCGTAATGCTCCTCGACGGCGCGCCCGATGCGGGCGAGTTCACGGATCTCGGCATCGGTGAGCTTCTGGCGCTCGCGCAGGTGCTCCGGCACGGGCAGCCAGGCGTTCGCCGCTTCGTGGCTGCCGTCGGCGTCGGGCCGCCGGGCGATCATGCGGTCCTGCGGTGTGACCGTCTTGGAGATGATCTGGAGCGACTCCTTCGCGACCAGGTAGAGGTCGGGCGAGATTTCGCCGGAGACGATGCCTTCGCCGAGCCCGTAGACGGCTTCGATGGTGATGCGGGTCCGGTCGGAGGTCACCGGCTCGACGGTGAACATCACGCCGGAGATTTCCGACTGCACCATGCGCTGCACGGGGACGGCGAGACCGACCTTCGTGTGGTCGTAGCCGGATTCTTCGCGGTAGAAGATGGCGCGGGCTTCGAAGAGCGAGGCCCAGCAGGCCTGGACGGCCCGGACGACGTTGTCGGCGCCGACGACGTTGAGGAACGTGCTCTGCTGGCCGGCGAAGCTCGCTTCGGGGAGGTCCTCCGCAGTGGCCGAGCTGCGGACGGCGACGGGGCCTTCGCCGAGTTCGCGGTAGGCGGCGCGGATTTCGTCGGCGATGTGGGCCGGCATCGGCGCTTCCATGATGCGGCGGCGGATGTTCTCGGCGCGCTCGTTCAGAAGCTTCGTATCGTGCACGTCGAGCCCGAAGAGCTCCTTTCGGATGACCGGCTCGAGCCCGTTCTGCTGGATGAAGCGGAAGTAGGTATCCGCGGTGACGACGAAGCCGGGCGGGACCGGGATGGAGGCCCGGGTCAACTCACCGAGATTGGCACCCTTGCCACCGACGAGGCCGATATCCTCGCGGCCTACCTCGGAGAACCAAACGACGGAACGAGTGACGCTTACCAATCTGTCTATACCTCCGCGCATCGCGCATAGTGCAGACCGATGGCTTCGGTCGCACGATTATAGGCCGATGGCCGGCGATTGCACGGCCGGCCAATCGGCCGCTTGTGGCTGGCTGGACGGCCGCTCATTCGACCGTCACCGTCTTGGCGAGGTTCCGCGGCTGGTCGACGTCGCAGCCGCGGTGCACCGCCACATCGTAGGCGAGGAGCTGGAGCGGGATCACGGCGGCCACGGGCTCCAGCCACGACGAAACCGCGGGAACGGCAATGACGGCATCACAGAGCGACGCAAGCTCGGCGTCGCCTTCGGTCACGATGCCGGTGACGGGGCCGCCGCGCGCCTGGATTTGCTCGATGTTGGAGACCATCTTCGCGCGCAAGGCGTGACGCGTCGCGATGGCGATGGTGGGGAACGCGGGTTCGATGAGCGCGATGGGGCCGTGCTTCATCTCGCCCGCGGCGTACCCCTCGGCGTGGATGTAGGACACCTCCTTGAGCTTCAGTGCGCCTTCCATCGCCACGGGAAACGCGAGGCCGCGGCCGAGGAACAGGACGTGCTGGGCCTGCGCGTGGCGGAGCGCGGTTTTCCGGAAGGCATCGCGCTGCGCGATGATGCCGGCCACCGCCCGCGGCAGGTGCGCGAGCTCGGCGAGGTGCGCCGCGAGGTCACCCTGGCTGAGCCGGCCTTTCGCCTGGGCGATGCGGAGCGCGAGGAGGTAGAGGGCGACGACCGCAGCGGTGAAGCACTTCGTGCTCGCGACGCCCCGTTCGAGCCCGGCGCGGGTGTAGACCGTCCCGTCGGCGACGCGGGTCGTTTGGGCGCCCTCGGTGTTGCAGATGGTGATTTGGAGGGCACCGGCCTGGCGGGCGACGGCCATCGCCTCGAGCACATCCACGGTTTCGCCGGACTGGGAGACGCTGATGACGAGCGTGCGGTCATCGAGCACCGGGTCGCGGTAGCGGAATTCTGAGGCGTTATCGGACCACGCGGGGACACGGGCGAACGCTTCGATGTAGCGTTGGCCGATCATCGCCGCGTGGAGGCTCGTCCCCATGCCGATGAGAACGACGCGTTCGATGCTCGCGAGCCGCTCGGCCGCAGGGCCGAGGTCGTCGAAGTAGAGCGCGGGCGGGTCGAGGGTTGCGAGGCTCCAAATGGTGTCTGCGATGGCCTCGGGCTGCTCGTGAATTTCCTTGAGCATGAAGTGGGGGTACTGGCCTTTGAGCGCGGTCACCGGGTCGATCGGGATGCGCTTCCGCTGGAGGGCGACCGGGTCGCCGGTGACGGTCTTCGCTTCGGCGCCTGCCGCCGTGATGCGCGCGACCTGGCCGTCGGCGAGGAATGCGACCTCCTGCGTGATGGGGAGGACGGCTGCGAGGTCGCTTGCGACGACCGTTTCGTCCGGGCCGAAGCCGATGACGACGCCGCCGGCGTTGCCGAGGCGGGCCGCGGCGAGGGTGCCCGGCTCGTCGAGGCTCATGGCGACGATCGCCTGCGAGCCTTCGACCCTGCCGGCGGCGCGCCGGAGCGCTTCGAAGATGTCGGCGCCGGCGCGGACTTCCTCTTCGATGAGGTGGGCGACGGTTTCGGTATCGGTTTCGCTGCGGAAGGTGTGGCCGCGCGCGGCGAGCTCCTCACGCAGCGACGCGTAGTTTTCGACGATGCCGTTGTGGATGACGACGACCCGCCCGTCGCAGGAGGCGTGGGGGTGCGCGTTCTGGTCGCTCGGCCGGCCGTGAGTGGCCCAGCGAGTATGGCCGATGCCGACGGTCCCCGCCGGCGCGGGGCCGAGCGCCTGTTCGAGGTTGGCGATTTTGCCCTGCTTCTTGGTGATCGCGAGGCTGTTGCCGTCGAGGACGGCGATACCGGCCGAATCGTACCCCCGGTACTCGAGGTCTTTGAGCGCCCGGAGGAGGATGGGCACAGCGGGCCGGTGCCCGGCGTACCCGATGATGCCGCACATGGTGAACGATGCTCCTTCCCGGCAGGCATCCCTGCCGCAGGGGGCACGCAGCACCGGCTTTCGGCACCGGCGGAGCGGTGCGGTCGAGCGGTGGAGTCAGACTGGAGCAAGGGAGAACGGGTGGGGAACCCGTGCACGGGGCGCGCTTTTGTCACCCGGTTGCCCGGCGTGGTTTGTGCGTCGCCTGCGGCTGTGCAGCCGGGGGGCCATCCGCCGAATGGTTCGATACTGCCCCCGCCTCGTCATCCGCGCGTGGCGCGCGGACCTGGCGCTTCTGGTTTGCTGCTCCCTGCGTGCCAAGGACGAACCTGGTGTTTCGGTTTCCCGTGCACCTCCTGTCGCGGGGGTCGGGTCGAGTGTCCGGTGAAGCGGGCGGCCCGTCAACTTTCGGCGCGGGGGATGCCGGCGAACCCGAGGAAGTCATCCTCCCATTCGAGGACCGCGCGGATGACGCGGGCATCGACGGGGTAAGGCCGCGCGACGATGCCGCGGCGGTCGAACTCCTCCGCGAGCGCGCTGGCGATGACGTCGAGCGGCGCGGTGTGGAGGCCGAGTTCGCGCTCGGTTTCGAGGATGAGTTCGATGAGTTCGCCCTGGAGCTGGATGCCCTCGTCCTGGAGCTGCTCCCAGACCCATTCGGCGCACTCGGTGAACAGCTGACCCTGGAGACGCCCGGTGAGCGGCACGGCGCACGTCCTCGTTTTCGGTTTTCGTTAGGCTTCGGCGGCCCGCCGGATACGGTCAAGCGGCGGGAGCTTCGGCGCAGCGAGGCCGGCCTCAGAGCGAAGGCGTTTGAGGCGCTGCACGTTCTTCCGGTCGGGCCCCTCGCCTTCGAAGCCCGGCACTTCGAGCAGGAACGGGACCTCGGCGAAGGCGGGATGGCCGATGATGGTGCGGAAGCCCGCCAGCCCGAGGTGGCCTTCGCCGATGTTCTCGTGGCGGTCACGGAAGGTGCCGATCGGCAGCTTCGTGTCGTTCGCGTGCACCGCGACGAGGCGGCTGAGCCCGAGCTCGCGGTCGAATTCTTCGAGGGCGGCTTCGAGACCGGAGGGCGTGGCGATGTCGTAGCCCATCGCATAGGCGTGGCAGGTGTCGATGCAGACGCCGACACGCGGGGGGCTGCCCATCGCCCGGACGATGGCGCCAAGTTCCGCGAATTTGCCGCCGATGCAGTTCCCCTGGCCGGCGTTGTTCTCGAGGATGAGGAGCGCCGGGTTGGCGGGGTCGTCCTCGAGGACGGCGGTCAGCATCCCGGCGATGCGCTCGATCATCGCCCGGTCGAAGCCGGCGCCGAGGTGGCTTCCGACGTGGAAGATGGTGCCGATGATGCCCATCCGGCCCGCGTACCGGTGGTAGGCGAGGAGCGAAGCCTGTGATTTTTCGAGGATGGCCGGGTCCTGGCTGCCGAAGTTCATCAGGTAGACGCCGTGGAAGAAGACCGGCATGGCGGCGGCCTCCCGGACGCGGTTGAAGCGGGCGATTTGCTCGTCGGTGAGGGCCGGGAGCTTCCACTGCTGGGGGGCGCTGATGAAGAGCTGGACTGCCTCGGCGCCGATGGCGCGCGCGCGTTCGAAGACGAGGTGCGGCCCGCCAGCGCTGGAGACGTGCGCGCCGATTCTCACGGGGCGGCCTCCGCCGCGCGGGCAATGCCGGAGATGGCGGGCAGCGGCCCGATCTTGCCGACCCGCAGGTCATCGACCGCGAAACCCGCGGCCTCGATGGCCTCGAGCGTGTCGCGGTTGGGGTGGCAGCCGCCGCCGACGCGGGACCAGAGCGGCGTGATGGCGCCGAGGACCGCGCGGCCGGCCCGGCCGCGGGCGTTGACGTGCTCCCAGAAGACGAAGCGACCGCCGGGCCTGAGCACGCGGCGAATCTCCCGCAGGGCAGCGGCCGGGTCGGGGATGGTGCAGAGCACGAGGGTGCCGATGACCGTGTCGAAGCTCGCATCGGGGAAGTCGAGCGCCTGGGCGTCGCCGTCGCGGAGGTCGAGCTCGCGGCCCGCCGGGCGGTGATGTTCGGCGCGCTCGCGCATGTAGGGGTCGGGTTCGATGCCGACATAATCCACGTCGGCCGGCAGGTGCGGCCAGTTGGAGCCGACGCCGTAGCCGATTTCGAGCACGCGGCCGGTCGCCTGGCCGGCGAGGCGGGCACGCAGGCGGCGCTCGCGGGCGCTTTCGTGGCGGGAGAGCCAGTCCCAGGCGGCGGCGAAGCGGCGGTGTCCGGCGGATGACGGCATCGGTGGCGGTCCTCGGGTTCGTTGACAGGATGGTGCGGCCTCACCAAGATCCCGCGCAACCGGGGAGGGGGCAGGGATGTTTCCGAACGCGCCGCACACCGGGCTGCCGCTCTCGGGACTGGTCGTCCTCGATTGCACTATCTGGCAGCAGGGAACCTATGCGACGGCGATGCTCGCCGACTTCGGCGCCGACGTCATCAAGATCGAAGGCCCGGATGCGCCGGATCCCGGGCGCGGCCTGAGCGAGGCCTACTTCGAAAGCCATAACCGGAACAAGCGGGGCATCGTCGTCGACCTGAAGCACCCGGAGGGCCGGGAGACCGTGCTGCGGCTGGCGGAGCGGGCGGACGTCTTCGTGCAGAACATGCGGCAGGGCGTGATGGAGCGGCTCGGGCTCGGCTACGAGGACCTCCGGGCGCGCAACCCGGCGATCATCTACGCGACGGCCAGCGGGTACGGTTCGAAGGGGCCGCACGCCCGGTGGCCGGCGATGGACATCCTCGGGCAGGCGCGCGGCGGAACGATGATGATGCAGGGGCCGCCCGACCAGCCGCCGGTGTTTTCGTTCGGCGGGATGGCGGACCAGGTCGGCGCGATATCGCTCAGCTATGGCATCCTGCTGGCGCTCATCCACCGGGCGCGGACCGGCGAAGGGCAGCACGTGGAAGCGTCGCTGCTCGGCGGGCAGGTGATGCTCCAGTCGTTCAACATCACGGGGACGCTCTTCACCGGGCAGGTGCCGCCGCGGCGGGCCCGGGAGGACGCCGCGCCGCTCTGGAACGTCTACTGCTGCCGCGACGGCGGCTGGATCGCGCTGAGCATGGCCCAGCTGAGCCGCTGGTGGGTTCCGCTGTGCGAGGCGCTGGGCCGGCCTGACCTGCGCGACGACCCCCGATTCAACGCGCTCCCGGCCCACATGGAGCACCGGGCGGAGCTCATCGCCGAGCTGGACCGCATCTTCGCCGGGCGGGACCAGTGGGAGTGGGTGGAATACCTCTGCGGGCAGGGGCTGCCAGTCGCCCCGGTGCAGGACTACGCCCAGCTGATTCGCGACCCGCAGGTGGTGGCGAATGGCTACATCGCGGAGTACGAGCACCGTTCCGGGGAGCGCCGCAAGATGGTCGGGCCGGCGGTTCAGCTGGGCGCCACGCCCGGGTCGATTCGCCGGGGCGCGCCGGAATTCGATGAGCACACCGAGGAGGTGCTGCTCGAGTTCGGGTTCGGCTGGGACGAGGTCGAGCGGCTGCGGAGCGCCGGCGCCATCGGGTCGCGCGGCTGACCGGTTGACATCCGTCCCCCGGTCCCTGAGGATAGGGGGGTACCCTATTGGAGGTTCGATGACCCCGGAAGTCCGACGGCAGGCGCTGCGCCGCATCAAGATCATCGCCGGGCAGGTCGCCGCGCTCGAGAAGCAGCTCGAGGAGGACCGCTATTGCATGGACATCCTCGACCTCTCGCTTTCGATCCAGCGCGCGCTCCGCAGCCTCGATGCGCTCGTGCTCGACGGGCACCTGAAGACGCACGTGCTCGAGATGATCAAGGGCGGCGAGGAGGAGAAGGCAATCGCCGAACTGCAGCGGCTGTACCGGACCCAGGGGCCCAGCGAACCCTGACCATCACGACATAAGGAGCGTCATCATGGCCCAGGTCATCGAACTCAGCATCACCGGGATGACGTGCGACCACTGCGTGAACGCTGTGACGGCGGCGCTGAAGGCCGTCCCCGGCGTGAGTGACGCGGTCGTCAGCCTCGCCGAGAAGTCGGCGAAGGTGACGGGCGAGGGGCTCGACACCGCGAAGCTCATCGAAGCCGTCAAAGAAGAGGGGTACGAAGCCGCGGCCCGCTGACGGGCTGAGCGCGGCAGGAGGCCCGGCCATGGCAACTGGCACGGAGGAACGAGCCGTCACGCTAAGCGTGAGCGGCATGACGTGCGCGTCATGCGTACGCCGCGTCGAACGGGCGCTGAGTAAAGTCGAGGGCGTCGAAACGGCGAGCGTGAACTTCGCGGCGGAGACGGCGCGGGTGACGCTCGGCGGCCCGGTCCCGGTCGAGGACCTGATCGCCGCCGTCGAGAAGGCCGGCTACCGCGCGGCGCCCGTGACCGCCGGGGAGCGGCGCGACCTCTCGGAAGAGGCGCGCGCCAGCCTCGTTCGCCTGCTCGCCGCATCGGTGTTCGCCGTCCCCGCGGTCCTCCTGGCCATGGCGATGGACATCGCCGGGCTCCATCTCTTCGGCAGCCCCGCGCTGCACGGGTGGGTGGTGCTCGCGCTCGCGACGCCGGTCCAGGTCGGCCTCGGCTGGCGGTTCTACCGCGGCGCGTGGGCGAGCCTCCGCCAGCTCAACCCGAACATGGACGTGCTGGTGGCCCTCGGCACGTCGGTCGCCTACCTCTACAGCGCCTGGGTGGTGGTCACCGGCCGGCACGACACGCACATGTACTTCGACGTGAGCGTGGCGGTGCTGCTGTTCATCTCGATGGGGAAGTACTTCGAGGAGACCTCGAAGGGGGCCGCCTCGCAGGCGATCCGGGCGCTGCTGGCGCAGGCGCCTGCGACCGCCACCGTGCTCCGCGACGGCGCGGAAGTCGAGCTGCCGGTCGAGCAGGTCCGGGTCGGCGACCGCATCGTGGTCCGCCCCGGGCAGCGGGTGCCGGTCGACGGCGTGGTGGTCGACGGCGCGAGCACGGTCGACGAGTCGATGCTGACCGGTGAGTCCGTCCCCGTGGAGCGGAAGCCGGGCGACGCGGTCATCGGCGGCTCGCTCAACCGGAACGGCATGATGGTCATCGAAGCGACGGCGGTCGGCGCCGACGCCGCGCTGCAGCGGATGGTGCGGCTCGTCGAAGAGGCGCAGGGCTCGAAGGCGCCGGTCGAGCGGCTGGTCGACCGCGTCGCCGCGGTGTTCGTGCCGGTCGTCATCGTGATCGCGCTGACGACGTTCCTCGCCTGGGGCTGGGCGGCAGGCGACTGGCAGCAGGGGATGACGGCGGCCGTTGCCGTCCTCGTCATCGCCTGCCCGTGCGCGCTCGGCCTCGCGACGCCGACGGCGATCATGGTCGGTACGGGCCTCGGCGCCAGCCGCGGCATCCTCATCCGGAACGCGGGCGTGCTCGAGCGGACGCGGAAGCTCGATGTCGTCGTGCTCGACAAGACGGGGACGCTCACCGCCGGGCGCCCGGTGGTCGCGGACGTCGTGCCGGTCGGGACGCTTCCGCGCGACGAACTGCTGCGGCTGGCGGCCGCGGCAGAGTCGCCGAGCGAGCACCCGCTGAGCCGCGCGGTGGTCGATGCGGCCGCCGACGCCGGCATCGAACCGCCGGCGGCAACGCAGTTCGAAGCCCTGACGGCGCGGGGCGTGCAGGCGATGGTCGAGGGCCGCCTGGTGCAGGTGGGCAACCGGGCGATGTTCGAGGAACTCGGGTTCGCGCTGGACTCGCTGAGCGAGGCGATCGCCACCCTCGAGTCGCAGGGCCGGACGGTCGCGGTCGTCGCGGTCGATGGAACAGTGGCGGGCCTGCTCGGTCTCTTCGACGAGGTGAAGCCGAACGCAGCGCGCGCCGTCGCGGCCCTCCATCGGCTCGGCCTCCGGGTGGTGATGCTGACGGGCGACAATGAGCGCGCCGCGGCAGCGGTGGCGGCGCAGGTGGGCATCCGCGAATTCCGGGCCGGGATGCGGCCGGAGGAGAAGCTCGCGTACGTCCGCGAGCTGCAGGCGC
This sequence comes from Tepidiforma sp., assembly GCF_026419595.1. NCBI lineage: Bacteria > Bacillati > Chloroflexota > Tepidiformia > Tepidiformales > Tepidiformaceae > Tepidiforma > Tepidiforma sp. The sequence goes on from NZ_JANZZD010000003.1 coordinate 133,739, forward strand.
AGGGGCTCGCGGTGGCGATGGCGGGCGACGGCATCAACGACGCGCCGGCGCTGGCGCAGGCCGACGTCGGGATTGCGATGAGCAACGGGACCGATGTCGCCATCGAAACCGGCGACGTCACGCTGCTGCACGGCGACGTGGCGAAGATCGCGGAAGCGATCGCCCTCTCGCGGCAGACGCTGACGACGATCAAGCAGAACCTTGCCTGGGCTTTCGGCTACAACGTCGTGGCGCTGCCGGTCGCGGCGCTCGGGCTGCTCAATCCCCTCTTCGCGGGCGCAGCGATGGCGCTCAGCTCGGTGAGCGTGATGGCCAACAGCCTGCGGCTGCGGACGAAGGCCCGGGCGCTCGCGCGCGCCGCCGGGAACGAGTACACCGCGCCCGTCGAGGGCGTGCTCCGCGCGAGCCGCGGGCCGGTCATCGCGATAGCCGCGGCCTTCGTCCTCCTCATCGTGCCGCTCGTCGTGTTCACCGGCATCGACCGGGGCTGGTTCGGCAACGCCGGGACCGGTTCGGAAAGCCACGCCAGCCCGCACCAGTGAGGCCCGGCGCGGGGAGCCGATTGTAAAATCATCGCAAATGCTATTGACGTGATGAATCGTCTGTCCGGTAACATCCGGCTGCGGACACGGCACGGTTCGCGGAAAGGAGCACGATTTCCGTGAATGACCCAGGCAGACAGACAGACAGACAGACACACGTCCAGCGCTCTCGACTGACCGCCGCCCTTCTCGCCGCCGTCGCCGGGCTGGGACTTACTGGCCTGGCAGCGGCCATGACGGTCAACACTGACTCGTGGAACTGCCCCTGGTCTGGGACGACCAACTGGCAGGGCGTTGGCGCTGTCGCAAGTACGGCTGCGTCGTCCTGCGCGGTGGTGACGACCGTCCAGTTGAGCTACCAGTATGGCGGGAACTGGTACGCGAACTCGTACAAGTACGGCTCGACATACGTGAGCGACAGCACAGGCCTCGCGATCAGCGAGGCGTTCACCCGCCACCAGATCGGCGTTGCCGGTTACGGGTGGGGACAGGAGGAGTACACATGGATTCCCTGACGCGGTGCTTCGCCGACCGGAGCATCATGACCATCGCCGTTTCCGGACTGGCTGCTCTCGCGATGGCCTTCGCCGCCGGGACCCTGTCGACCGCCGACGGCCGCGCGACCGATGCCGCCGTGATTCCTGCTGGCGAACGGCACTGGGTGCTCGAGGGAGCGCCTGCGGAGCAGCAGGGCGCCCTCGCGGACCTCGAGGTGGCGCGGGAGGAGTACGTCGCCGCCATCGAGGCCGAGCGGAAGTGCCTGACCGACCAGGGCATTTGGGTCTCCGATACCTGGTGGGAAGACAACCAGCTGCGCTACACCTTTGGCGGGGTGCCATCCCGCGAGCAGGCGGCCTCCGTCTTCGAGGTCTACCGCGCCTGCCATGCGACCTACGCGCGGAACGTCGCGACCGGCTGGGCGATCGGGTCGGCGCCCGCGCAGCCCTAGCCGGGGCGCGACCGCGAGCGGGGCGGGCCGCCGCCGGGTGCCGACGCACGGCGGCCTGCTCCGCTCACGCCGCGTTCACTGGCCCGCTGATAGACTGAGGACATGAAGCGTGCGAACACCCGGCCGGTCCGGGCCGGTACGGTCATCATCGGCGGGGGGAACCCGATCGTCGTCCAGTCGATGTGCGCCACGCGGACGACGGACATCGAGGCGACGGCAGCACAGGCGAAGATGCTGCACGAAGCGGGCGCCGGCCTGGTCCGCATCGCGGTCGACAGCGCGAAGGACGTCGCTGCTCTCGCTGAAATTCGCGCCCGGGTGCCGGAGGCGAACCTCGTCGTCGACCTGCAGGAGACCTACCGGCTCATCACGCAGGTCGCGCCGCACGTCAACAAGGTGCGGTACAACCCGGGCCACCTCCACCACCACGAAAAGCAGAAGACCGTCCGGGAGAAGGTGGCGTTCATCGCCGAGACGGCGGCCCGCCACGACCTTGCCGTGCGGGTCGGTGTGAACTGCGGCTCGGTCGACCCGGAGATGGACGCGAAGTTCGAAGGCGCGGACCCGCCGGGCCTCGAGGGCGTCACGGCGATGGTCGAGAGCGCGCTCGAGCACTGCGGCATCCTCGACGACCTGGGGTTCGACCGGTACGTCGTCTCGCTGAAGGATTCCGACCCCCGGAAGGTCATCGAGGCGAACGTGCGGTTCGCGGCGATTCGTCCTGAGGTGCCGCTCCACCTCGGCGTGACGGAGGCGGGGATGCTGCCGGACGGCGCGATCAAGACGCGCATCGCGTTTGAGCAGCTCCTGTCGCGCGGCATCGGGGACACGATCCGGGTGTCGCTGACGCTGCCGTTCGCGGAGAAGTGGCGCGAAGTGGAGGTCGGGCGGCAGATCATCGCTGATGTCGAGGCCGGCCGATTCCGGTCGGTTCCGCAATTCCTCGAGGGCGGGCTGAACATCATCAGCTGCCCGAGCTGCAGCCGCGTGGAGAACGAGGCGTTCGTCGACCTCGCTTTCAAAGTGAAGGAGATGACCGCCTACGCGAAGGAGTACGACATCACCATCGCGGTGATGGGCTGCCGGGTGAACGGCCCGGGCGAGACCGACGACGCGGACCTCGGCCTCTGGTGCGCGCCGACGTTCGTCAACCTGAAGAAGGGCGAGCAGGAGCTGGGCGCGTTCCCCTACGACACGGTCCTCGACCGCCTGAAGGAAGAGCTCGACCGTCTCATCGAGGAGAAGAAGGCGGCCACCTCGAGAACCTGATGGTTCGGCGGCGCCGGTTCCTGTAAGCTCCGCGCGATGACGACGGGCACGGTGACGGCGATTGCGCGCTACCCCGTGAAGTCGATGCGCGGTGAGCAGCTGGAGCGGGCGCGCCTCGGATTCCACGGCATTCCGCTCGACCGGGCGTTCGCGTTCGTCCAGGACGGCGTGGTCAGCCCGTTTCCGTGGTTCACCGGCCGCGAATGCCCGCAGCTGCTCCAGTGCACCCCCGCAGTCATCGCGGGTGCGGCCGAGTGGCCATCCGGGCCGTGGCCGAGGGTCGAGGTCACCGTGCCGGGCGGCTCGGTCCTGCCGCTCGAGAGCCCGGAGCTCGCCGGGCTGCTCGCGTCATGGTCGGGCAGGCAGGTGCGGTTGCACGTCGACTACCGCGGCAGCCAGGACGTCGCGTACGTTTCCCTGATTTCGACGGCGACCATCCGGGCCATCGCGCAAGCTGCGGGCGTCCCTGCCGACCACCGGCGCTTCCGCATGAACCTGGTCGTCGACATCGGTGATGAGCCGTTCGCCGAGCTGGCATGGGTGGGGAGCCAGGTGCGGGTCGGGGGAACGACGCTGGCCGTCCACGAGCCGGACCGGCGCTGCCAGATGATCACGCTGGACCCCGAGACGGGCGAACCGAACCCCGCGGTGCTGAAGCAGCTGGGCCGGCTCAGCCGGGAGGTCTGCGCCGGCGTGTACTGCTCGGTGCTCGTCCCGGGCGAGGTGCGGGTCGGCGACTCCCTTTCGCCTGTCTAGGGCGCCGAGGCTGCGGCCCTGGGCGGCTTCGAGCGCACAGGAAGCAACAACGAGGCCCGCATCTGCGGGCCTGCGGATGTCGATGGTGGAGACGCGGGAGAGTCGAACTCCCGGTCCAGTGAAGGTCGGCTCCGGATTGTCCTACAGGCTTTCCCACCGATGAGGGTCTCGCCGGGTGACTGCAGTGGTGGTCCCCACGTCACCCGGCCAGCCGAGCAATCTTTCGCGGGCGGTATCGGCGTCGGCCCGCGGCAGCCTGGCTTTGGTGACGCCCTACCCCGGCGCTACCAGGCCGGGCCCCGGGGAGGACGGCTCCGCACTAAGCGGCGAGAGCGAGTTGGCGAGTGTTGCCGTTTATTTTTGGCCGCCTGATTTACGAGGGTGACAGCCAACCTCGGCCTGCTATCCGGCTACCTGGCTTCCTGTCGATTCCTTTCGTCCCCGTGATGCCATGAGTATAGCACACCCGTTCGGGGCGGCGCGCCTAGCGGACGGAGCGCTTGAGGGCTTCGGCGGCGGCGCGCTCCTGCTCGCGCTGCTTCACGGCTTCGCGCTTGTCATAACTCTTCCTCCCGCGCCCGACGCCGAGCTCGACCTTCGCTTTGCCGCGCTTGAAGTACATGGAGAGCGGGATGAGGGTGAGGCCCTTCTGGTCGACCATCTGGGCGATGCGGCGAATCTCCTTCTTGTGGAGGAGGAGCTTGCGGTCGCGGGTCGGGTCGTGCGCGGCGTAACCGGCGTTCGCATAGGGCGCGATGTGGGCGCCGATGAGCCACGCCTCGCCGTCTTTGATGCGCGCGTAGGCGCCCTGGAACTGGACCTTGTGGTCGCGCACGGATTTGATTTCGCTCCCGGTCAGGACGATGCCGGCCTCGAACCGGGCGAGGATCTCGTAGTCGTGCCGGGCGCGGCGGTTCTGGGCGATGGTGGCGTCGGACATGGCGGAAAGGGAGCGGGCCCATCGCCATCGGATGGGCCCGCAGCTCGTGGTGCCAGTGTACCGCGGGGTCAGTTCCCGCGCAGGAGGTCGATGGCGCGGAAGAGCTGGATGTCGCCCTGCGCGACATAATCGTCGTAGGTCATGGGGACTTCGATATCGGGCTTCACGCCGAGCCCCTCGATCTGGTCGCCGCGCGGGGTGAGCCAGCGGCCGACGGAGATGTAGAGCGCGCCGCAGCCCTTCGGGTCGCCGCAGCTCTTCAGCTCCTGCAGCTGGTTGACGGTGCCCTTGCCGAAGCTGCGCGTGCCGATGATGGTCGCCCGGCCGTTGTCGCGGAGCGCAGCGGCGAAGACCTCGGCGCCGGAGGCGCTGCCCTGGTCCTGCAGGATGACGACCGGGATGTTCGTCAGGATGCCTCCCCGGCGGGCGCTCCAGCTCTGCGTGCGACCGTCGGCGTCGACTTCGGACAGGATGACGCCCTGGTTCAGGAATTCGTCGACGACATCGACGGTCGCCTGGAGCAGGCCGCCGGGGTTCCCGCGGACGTCCACGATGAGGCCTTTGTACCCTTTGCTCTCGACGTCCTTCAGCTTCGTGCGGAGCTCATCGAGCGTCCGGTCGTGGAACTGGGTGATGGCGACGTACGCGACGTCGGTGACCTCGTTGCCGTTCCGGTCGACGAGCTTCGTCCCACTTTCGCCGGGGATGACCTCGAGGTTCGGCTCGAGGAAGACGCTCTCGAGCGGGATGTTGCCGCGGGTGATGGTGATCGTTTCGATGGTGCCGTCGGTGTGCTTCACCTTGAGCGTGACCTGGGTCCCCGACGGCCCGCGGATGACCTGGACGGCCTGCGTCTGGGTCCAGCCTTCGGTCGACACGCCGTCGACCTCGAGGATGATGTCGCCGGGGCGGATGCCGGCCTTTTCGGCGGGCGAATCGCGGAACGGCGCGACGATGGTGATGGCGCCGCCGCGGTCGGAGACGGTGGCGCCGATGCCGTCATAACTGGAGGAGAGATTCAGCGCGCCGGCCTGGAGTTCGGCGGGGGTGAGGTATTCGGTATGGGAATCGTTGAGGGAGCGGATGATGCCGTCGATGGCCGCCTGGCGGAGCGTTTCAGGGTCGAGAGCCGCCTTGTCGACGTAGCGCGTCTCGAGCAGGTTGACGATTTCGTCGATGATGGCCGCTCCGACGGTGTCGCGGGAGGCGGCAGCATTGCCGCCCGGCTGCTGGGCAGCGGGGGCCGCGTCATCCGATATGAGCCCGTGGACCGCCCAGCCGAGCCCGAAGGAGAGCGTGAGCATGCTGAGGAGGAGGAAAACGGCGACTGCTGCGCGGGCGAGCTGTTCGCCGCCGCCGTGGCGGGCCGTGTCGCGTGGCAGATCCATGAGCGTCCTTTGCGCGGCCGGGCGCGGGGTTGTCCCGAGTGTACAGGCGTGATTCCCGGGCCTTCAATTTGGCGATTACCGGGGGTTTACGCGGCCGGGTGGAAGGCGCCCGTCCCGGTTCGTATCGATCTTCGCACTATCCATGTTATGTGTGGCGAAGACGCCCGGAACGGGCCTCCCGGGGCACCCCGACCGCCCCCGCGGCGCGCTTATGTCTCGGGTTGTCACCGAAGCACCACTCCGGTGTCACGGGGCGCTCGTTGTTCTGTCACCCGGCGGACCTGAACAATCGGCGCAGCCGCCCGACAACAAAGGCACGAACGGTTTCAAATCGGGGGAACCGCCAGGCCGGGGGCGCTGCCGGCACCTTTCGCCGGCGCGGCCCGGAGTTCGGGGAAGTGGCAGCAACGGGGGAGAACGAACATGCAGTGGCCGTCCGCCTACGATGAGCAGCCCGGGGAAGACCGCCAGGAAACGCCGAACCGGCTGTCGCTGGAAGAACAGCAGCGCCTCGTGATGCAGTACGCCCCGCTGGTGCGCCGGGTCGCCCGGACGCTCCCGCTCGAGATTCCGGGGCTCCTGGAGTTCGAAGACGCGGTCGGCTACGGCACGTGCGGCCTGGTCGAGGCGGTGCGGCGGTACGACCCCTCGAAGGGGACGAATTTCCACGCCTACGCCGTCCAGCGCATCCGGGGCGCGATGATTGACGCCTTCCGCCGCATGGACCGCCTCAGCCGGACGATGCGCCAGAAGGCGCGCGATGTGCAGCGCGCACAGTCGGAGCTGGAGGTCCTGCTCGGGCGCACGCCGACCGACGCCGAGACCGCGGAGCACATGGGCGTCTCGGTCGAGCAGTACCGGGAGGCAACCTCACAGTCGCGCTGGGTCACGGTGTCGCTCGACCGGATGCTCGAGCGCGACGACGACGGCGACTCGTTCCCGGCGGCCGAGATGCCGACGGCGGAGGAGGACCTCGATTTCACGCGGACGTTCGAGGAGAAGGAGCTGTACGAAGACCTCGCGCGGTCGGTCGCCCAGCTTCCCGAACGGGAGCGGCTGGTCATCAGCCTGTATTATGTCGAGCGATTGACGATGCGGGACATCGCGGCGGTGCTCCAGGTTTCGGAGACGCGCGTGAGCCAGCTGCACGCCCAGGCGGTGAAGCGGCTGCGGCGCTCGCTCCTGCGCGACGTCGCCTGACCCTGCCGGGTTCTCCAGAACAGTTCCCGCGGCCGGGGCATCACCTGCCCGGCCGCGGTTCTTTTGTCTCGTGCTCGAGACCGGCGCAGGGTGGCGGGTCGGGTGCGAAACGGTTCCTCCTTCACCGCCCGGACCCCTATTAGACCGGCGCAGCCTGCCGAAGATAGAGAGTGAGCCCGTGTCGCGCGGTCGATGCCATCGGCCATCGGCGCGCGCGGGAAGCGGCACCGGCTCGAGAACGAAGGACGGCACAGGCGGGCCAGCGCGCCCGGCGGTGCCCTGGGGGTGATGCAATGGCGGACCGCTTCAATGACGGCTTCCGAAGCCAGGTCGCGTTCGTGACGCACACGCGCGACTACCGCTCGGCTGATGTGCTCCCGTCGCTGGCGCGCCACGGTTTCACGACGACGGAGCGGCCGCACGACCGCGAGACCGAGCGGCTGCTGGCGCAGTTCGACCCGGACCTGGTCGTGCTCGCCATCGATCCGCGCCACGATGACGATATCGCGCTCGTCCGGCAGGTGGCGCGCGCCTGCAAGGCGAACATCATCGTCGTCGCGCCCGGGCCGCATCCGCACGGACTGAGCCTCGCCCTCGAAGCCGGCGCTGACGTCTGCGTCCGCGACACCGACGGCGCGGAGATGTTCAACGCGCAGCTGGGGGCGATGCTCCGGCGCCGGACGGCGGCGCAGGCCGAGCCTGAGGAGGACGACGGCCCGAGCACGATTACGGTCCGCGACCTCGTGCTGGACTTCGACCGCTGCCAGGCCGTCCGCAACGGCGAGACGATCCCGCTCACGCCGACCGAGTTCAAGATCCTCGCTTACCTGGCGAAGAACGCCGGCAAGGTGGTCAGCCCGGTCGAAATCCTGCGCGCCGTGCAGGATTACACCTACTCTGAGCGCGAAGCGCAGGAGATCGTGAAGGTCTACATCCGCCGGATTCGCCGGAAGGTGGAGCACGACCCGGCAGAGCCAAGCTACATCGTCAATGTGCGCGGCTTCGGGTACATGCTCGAGCGGCGGAGCAACCGGCGCGATGCCGCGCGGTCGGTGGAGGCTGCCTGAGCGGCCCGGCAATCCCGCGACCGTCAACGAAACCGACAGCCCCGGCAGGAACCTGCCGGGGCTGTTATGTCGTATCCTGGCGTAGAGCCGGTCAGGCGATCGTCACGCCCTCGCAGCGGTAGACGTCCTGGATGGCGTTGAGCAGGGCGATGCCTTCGTTCATCGGCCGCTGGAAGGCCTTCCGGCCGGAGATGAGGCCCATGCCGCCCGCGCGCTTGTTGATGACGGCGGTCTTCACGGCCTCCTTCAGGTCGCTTTCGCCGGCGCTGGCGCCGCCCGAGTTGATGAGGCCGACGCGACCCATGTAGCCGTTCGCAACCTGGTAGCGGGTGAGGTCGATCGGGTGGTCGGTCGTGAGCTTCGTGTACATCCGCTCGTCGAACTTGCCGTAGCTGCCCTTCTGGTTGAGGGCCCGGTAGCCGCCGTTCTGCTCCGGCAGCTTCTGCTTCACGATATCGGCCTGGATCGTGACGCCGAGGTGGTTCGCCTGGCCGGTCAGGTCGGCGGAGGTCTCGTGGTTGACGCCGTCGACCTTGAAGCCGGGATTGCGGAGGTAGCACCAGAGGACGGTCGCCATGCCGAGCTCGTGCGCATAGGCGAACGCTTCGGAGACTTCGACGATCTGGCGGGCGCTCTCCTCGGACCCGAAGTAGATGGTCGCGCCGACGGCCGCCGCGCCGAGGTTCCACGCCTCCTTGATGGTGCCGAACATGATCTGGTCGTACTTGTTCGGGTAGGTCAGGAGCTCGTTGTGGTTGATCTTGACGATGAAGGGGATGCGGTGCGCGTACTTGCGGGCCACGGCGCCGAGCACGCCGAAGGTCGAGGCGACCGCGTTACAGCCGCCTTCGAGCGCGAGGAGGACGATGTTCTCGGGGTCGAAGTAAGCGGGGTTCTTGGCGAACGACGCGCCGCCGGAGTGCTCGATGCCCTGGTCGACCGGGAGGATGGAGACGTAGCCGGTGCCGGCGAGGCGGCCGTGGCCGAGGATCGCCTGCAGATTGCGGAGCACCTGCGGGGAGCGGTCGGACTGGGCCCAGACGCGGGTCACGAAATCGGGTCCGGGGAGGTGGAGGCTTTCCGCCGGGATGCCTTCGCAGCGGTGCTCGAGCAGAGAGGAGGCTTCGTCGCCGAGAATGTCGGCGATGTCGCCGAGGGAGAGTTCGCGGGTGGGGCGTTCAGCGAGAACCATCGTTGCGCCTCGATTCGGGATGGGCGGCTCCGCGCCGCCACGGGGATGATACCGCGGCCGCCCCGAGCGGTCGTGGCCCCCTATTCGTTCAGAGGATTTCTTTACCTTCGCTTCGGTTTCGGTGCGGTACGGTGAAAGAAATCGGCAACGACGAAGGAGGGTCGGCGATGCGCGTGCTGGTCGTCGAGGACGAAGAGGCCATCGCGGGAGCGATCGAGCGGGGCCTCGTGAAGCAGGGGTACGACGTCGACGTGGCCCGGGACGGCGCCGAGGCGCTGGAGATGGCCGCGGAAACGAATTATGACGTGATCTGCCTCGACCTGAACCTGCCGCGCGTGGACGGCATCGAAGTCTGCCGGCGGCTGCGGGAGGACCGGTTCTCGGGCGGCATCATCATGCTGACGGCGCGGAGCTCCATCCGGGAGCGGATCGAGGGGCTCGACCAGGGCGCCGACGACTACCTCGTCAAGCCGTTCGCCTTCAGCGAGCTGGCGGCCCGGATCCGGGCGATCACCCGGCGGGAAGGGTCGATGCGCGAGCCCGTCATCGAAACGCGCGGGCTGGAGCTGGACCCGAATACGAACCGCTGCCGGCGGGCGGGCAAGGAGATCCACCTGACGCCGAAGGAGTTCGCGCTCCTCTACTACCTGGCGCGGAACGAGGGCCGGGCGGTCCCGCAAGAAGAGCTGCTGGAAAACATCTGGGACGAGCACGCCAACCCCTTCACCCAGACGGTCAAGGTGCACATGAACAACCTGCGCCGCAAACTGAATGAAGGATTCGAGGAACAGCTGATCGAGACGATCCGCGGAAAGGGCTACGTCCTCTAGGGTGCGCATGCCGCCGTTCTTCCGGAGCATCCGCTTCCGGCTCACGGTCTGGTACTCCAGCCTGCTGCTGGTTTTCGGCGTCGCCTTCGTCGTCGCGCTGAACCTCGCCGTGCGGTTCGACCAGCCGCGCGTCTTCGAACTGTCGCGCTCCAACGACGTGGTGTACACGCCAGTCCGGACCGGCCCAGCGCAGGCGATCGTGGTGCCGATCGAGACCGAAACGTACAGCCTGCGCGAAGTGGAAGACGGCATCTACTCGCACAGCCTCGACCGGCTGCAGTACTGGTCGCTCGTTTCGGTGCTGGGCCTCGCGATCGCGTCGGGCATCGGCGGGTATGTTCTTTCCGGCGTCCTGCTCCGGCCGGTGCGGGACATCACGGAGGCGGCCTCCGAAATCAGCGCAACGAACCTGAGCCGCCGCATCAACTACCAGGGGCCGCGCGACGAGCTGTGGGCGCTGGCCGACACCTTCGACTCGATGATCGGGCGGCTGGAAGCCTCGTTCGAACGGCAGCGGCAATTCGTGCAGGACGCCTCGCACGAGCTGAGGACGCCGCTCGCGGCCATTCGAACGAACATCGAGGTGACCGAGATGGACCCGGACGCCTCGCTCGAGGAGTACCGCGAGCTCGTCGCGACCATCAAGAGCCAGACGGAGCGGCTGACGCGCCTGAGCGAAGACCTGCTGCTCCTCACGAACGACGACGGCGCTCGGGTGGAGCGCGAAGAGGTCGACCTGGCATCGCTGGCTGCCGACGTCATCGCGGAGCTGCAGCCGCTCGCCGCCCAGCGCGGCGTCGCCCTCCGCCGCGACGTGCGGGAGCCGGCGGAGGCGGTTGCCAGCCCCGACTTGCTGCACCGGTGCGTCCTGAACCTCGTCGATAACGCCATCAAGTACTCGGGCGAAGGCTCCACGGTCACCGTCCGCGTGGCGGACGCTGGCAAGGCGGCCCGGGTGGAAGTCGAGGACAACGGCCCGGGCATCCCGCCGGAGGCGCTGCCGCACATCTTCGACCGCTTCTACCGGGTGGATAAGGGGCGGAGCCGGCGGGAAGGCGGCACGGGGCTCGGCCTCGCCATCGTGAAGGAGCTCATCGGGGCGATGGGCGGCAGCGTGGGCGTGCGGTCGGAACCGGGCGCCGGGAGTACGTTCTGGATCGAGCTGCCGAAGGCGCTGGAACCGTCCGATTCGCCGGCACCGGCTCCGCGGGGCGGTGCGCTCGCGTGGGAGCCGGGACGGCAGGCTTGACCGGGCCATCGGCCCTTCGTAGGGTCGAACGGGGGACCGCCGGTAAGCCACCGTACCGCCCCTCCACGGGAGTCGTGGCCTACTGGAGGCAGGAGGAGATGACGGCGTGACGCAGCTACTCGATCGGATTGACAGCCCGCGCGACCTCCGTGGGCTCACGTACGACCAGCTCGAGGCGCTGGCCGCCGAGATTCGGCAATTCCTGGTCCAGACGGTCGACGGCATCGGCGGCGGCGGCCATCTCGCCTCCAACCTCGGCGTCGTCGAACTGACGATCGCACTGCACCGGCTTTTCGATTCGCCGAAGGACAAGATCGTCTGGGACGTCAGCCACCAGGTGTACGTCCACAAGATCCTCACGGGCCGGAAGGACCGGATGGCGACCATCCGCCAGTTCGGCGGGCTGAGCGGATTCGCCGACCGGAAGGAGAGCGAGCACGACGTCTTCGGCGCCGGCCACGCCGGGACCTCGATCTCGGCGGCGGTCGGCATGGCGGTCGCGCGCGACTTCAAAGGCGAGGACTTCTACGCCATCGCGGTCATCGGCGACGGCGCGATGACGTGCGGCATGGCGCTCGAGGCGATGAACCACGCCGGCCATCTCGGCCTGCACCGGCTCATCGTCATCCTGAACGACAACGCGATGTCGATCTCGCCGAACGTCGGCGCGCTGAGCCGGAACGTCAACAAGCTTCGCGTCGACCCGCTTTACCGCAACGCCAAGCGGGAGATCGGTGAACTGGTCGAGCATCTGCCCCTCGGCCGGCAGGTCTGGGAGGGCGCGAAGCGGGTGAAGGCGAGCCTGCGCGACCTGCTCGTGCCGGCCAGCTTCTGGGAGCAGTTCGGCTTCGAGTATTACGGCCCGATCGACGGCCACGACATCCGGGAGCTCGAAGCGACGCTGCGGGCGATCAAAAAGGTCGAAGGCAAGCCGGTGCTCCTGCACGTGCTCACAGAGAAGGGGCACGGCGTGCCGGAGGCGGCGGCCGACCCCATCAAGAGCCACAGCGGCACCTACTGGCTGAAGAAGTCGGACCCTGCGGCGCCGGCACCAAAGCCGACCTACAGCCAGGTGTTCGCGCAGGCGGTGCAGGAGCTGATCGAGTCGGACCCGCGGGTGGTCGCCATCACGGCGGCGATGCTCGAGGGAACGGGCCTCGCACCGGTCCATACGAAACACCCGGACCGCGTGTTCGATGTGGCCATCGCAGAGCAGCACGCGGTGACGTTCGCTGCGGGGCTCGCGACCCAGGGCATCCGACCCATCGCGGCGATCTACAGCACGTTCCTGCAGCGCGGGTATGACTCCGTGGTGCACGACGTGGTGGTGCAGAACCTGCCGGTCGTGTTCGCGATGGACCGGGCGGGGTTCGTCGGGGACGACGGGAAGACGCACCAGGGCTTCATCGATATCAGCTACCTGCGCTGCCTGCCGAACATGGTCGTGAGCGCGCCGAAGGACGAGCGGGAGCTGCGCGACCTGCTCTATACCGGGGTCCACCACGAGGGCCCGTTCGCGGTCCGCTACCCGCGCGGGAGCGGACCCGGCGCGCCGACGGATTTGCCGATGGAGCGCATCCCGGTCGGGAAAGGGGAGCTGCTCCGGGCCGGCCGCGACATCGCGCTCGTGGGCTTCGGCGCGCCGGTGACCGAGTGCCTCAAGGCGGCGAGCCTGCTCGAGGCCGACGGCATCGACGCAGCGGTCATCAACGCGCGGTTCGCCAAGCCGCTCGATGCCGAGCTGCTGCTGGAGGCGGCCCGCACGACCGCCGGCATCATCACCGCGGAGGAGAACGTCCGGGCCGGCGGTTTCGGCGACGCGGTGCTCGAACTGCTCGCCGACCACTGCCTCGCTGACCGGTACCTCGGCGCGCTGGCCATGCCGGACGCGATCGTCGACCACGGGCCGCAGGCGACGATGCGCCACCTGCACCGGCTCGATGCCGAGGGCATCGCGGCCGCGGCGCGGGAGGCTCTGGCGGTCCGGGGCTGGTCGGCCCCGGCCCCGGCCGACCTCGCCCGGGCATGAGCCTGCCGCCGGAGTTCCAGGGCGGGCTGCCGCTCATCGAAGACGCGCTGCGGCGCGCCCTGGCGGATGGGCCGGCTGATCTGGTCCGCTTGTCCCGTTATGTCATGGGATGGGAAGACGCCGACGGGCGGGCGGCAGCCGGCGGCGGGAAGCGGCTGCGACCGCTGATGTGCCTCGAGGTCGCGGCTGCGGCTGGAGCCCAGCCCGAGCAGGCGCTGCCTGGCGCCACCGCTGTCGAGCTGGTCCACAACTTTTCGCTCGTCCACGACGACATCCAGGATGGCGATGCACTCCGCCACGGCCGGCCGACGGCGTGGCGCATCGTCGGAGAGCCGCAGGCGATCAACCTGGGCAACTTCCTCTACACGCGGGGCCTGCGCCAGCTGGCCGACAGCCGCCTGCCGGGCGCGCCGCTGGCGCTCGCGATCCTGTTCGAGGCCGTCGAGCGGATGGTCGCGGGGCAATGGGCGGACATCGCCTTCGAAGCCCGCGACGACGTGACCGAGCAGGAATACCTTGCGATGGTCGAGGGCAAGACCGGCGCGCTGCTCGGCGCGGCGGCCGGCATCGGGGCGGCACTGGCAGGCGCTCCGCGTGAGACGGTCGAACGGTTTCGCGCGTGGGGCGAACGGCTCGGGCTGGCGTTCCAGGTCCAGGACGACTACCTCGGCGCGTGGGGCGACGCGGCGGCAACTGGGAAGTCGACCTCCAGCGACATCACGCGCCGGAAGAAGACGCTGCCAGTCGTGTTCGCCCTGGCATCCGGCCGGAGCCGCGACGCGCTGCGGACGCTCTACCGCGATGCGCCGGCTTCTGACGGCGACACGGCGAGGGTGCTCGAGCTGCTTGAGGAAAGCGGCGCCCGGGAGCATACGCGGGCGCTCGCCCGGCGGTTTTCGGCAGAGGCAGACGCGCTGCTCACGGACATCGCGATCGCTGAGGGCGCTCGGGAGCGGCTCAGGGCGTTCGCCCGCTTCATCGCGGAGCGTGACCGCTAGCCCCTGCCCTGCGACGATCGCCCGGTGACCCGACCGGGGCGCGGAGGCCGGAGATGTTCGAAAACGTGCGCGAAGACATCCGCCAGGCGGTGACGTGGCACGCGGTGCCACTGGTCCGCCGGTGGCTCGGGCCGCGCGCGGAAGCTGCCGCCAGCATCATCCTCTCGCCCGAGGCGCAGGTCGTGCTCATCTACCGGCTGCAGGCGTGGCTGCGGCGGCGCGGGATTCCGCTGCTGCCGAACCTGTGCCGCCGGCTGACGATGCTGCTCGCCGGCGTCTCCATAGGCGACCGGGTGGAAATCGGGCCGGGGCTGCTGCTCAACCACGGCCACGTGGTCATCGACGGGACGACGCGCATCGGGCCGTTCTGCTCCATCGCCCCGTTCGTCACGATCGGGCTGAACACGGGCGGCCCGGATGTCTCGCTCGATGGGCCGACCATCGGGCGGTTCGTCTTCATCGGGACGGGCGCGAAGATCCTCGGGCCGGTAACGGTCGGCGACAACGCGCGCATCGGCGCGAACGCGGTGGTCATCTCGGACGTGCCGGCGAACGCGACGGCGGTGGGTGTGCCGGCACGGGTCATCGCGCACGAATACCCCCTCGGGCCCGCGAAAACGGAGCGCCCCGGGGGCTGAGCCGCGGGGCGCCGTTCGAATTTCCCGGAAATTCCCGAGGGGCGGTCAGTTGATCGGGAGGCGGGTGTCGCCCATCAGGTACTGGTCGATGCCGCGGGCCGCGGCGCGCCCCTCGGCGATCGCCCAGACGATGAGCGACTGGCCCCGGGTCATATCGCCGGCGGTGAACACGCCGGGCACCGACGTCATCTTGTTCTCGTCGGCCCAGACGTTGCCGCGTTCGGTGAGCTGGACGCCGAGCTGCTCCAGGAGGCCGCCTTTCTCGGGGCCGAGGAAGCCCATGGCGAGGAGCAGGAGGTCGACCGGCTCCGAGAACTCGCTCCCGGGAATCTCGCGCATGACCTGGCGGCCGTGTTCGTTGACGAATTCGACCCGCACGGCGTGGAGCGTCGTGAGGCGGCCGTTTTCGCCGGAGAGGCGAGTCGTCATGATGCAGTAGTCACGGGTGCCGCCCTCCTCGTGGGCCGAGGAGACGCGGTAGATGTTCGGGTAGAGCGGCCAGGGCTGCTCGGGCGGACGGCTGGCCGGCGGCTTCGGGAGGATTTCGTACTGGAGGACTTCGCGTGCGCCCTGGCGGAGCGCGGTGCCGAGGCAGTCCGCGCCGGTGTCGCCGCCGCCGAGGATGATGACGCGCTTGTCCTTCGCGCTGATGAATTCGTCCTCGGGGATCTCGTCGCCGGCGTTCCGGCGGTTCTGCATCGGGAGGTACTGCATGGCGAAGTAGACGCCCTTGAGCTCGCGGCCGGGCACCTGGAGGTCGCGCGGCTGGGTCGCGCCGCCGGCGAGGCAGATGGCGTCGAACTCCTCGAGCAGTTCCCGGGCGTCGATGTCCTTGCCGACGTTGACGCCCGCGCGGAAGACGACGCCCTCGGCCTCCATCTGGGCGAGGCGGCGGTCGAGGAAGCGCTTCTCCATCTTGAAATCCGGGATGCCGTAGCGGAGGAGGCCGCCGATGCGGTCATCTCGTTCGAAGACCGTGACTTCGTGGCCGGCGCGCGCGAGCTGCTGCGCGCAGGCAAGCCCGGCCGGGCCGGAGCCGATGACGGCGACCGTCTTGCCGGTGCGGTGGGTAGCCGGCTGGGGCTTCACCCAGCCCGCCTGCCACGCATACTCGATGATTTCGAGTTCGACCTGCTTGATGGTGACCGGGTCGTTGTTGATGCCGAGGACGCAGGCGGCTTCGCACGGGGCCGGGCAGAGGCGGCCGGTGAACTCCGGGAAGTTGTTCGTCGCGTGCAGGCGGTCAATCGCGTCGCGCCACCGGTCGCGGTACACGAGGTCGTTCCAGTCGGGGATGATGTTGCCGAGCGGGCAGCCCTGGTGGCAGAAGGGGATGCCGCAGTCCATGCAGCGGGCGGCCTGGGTCTTGAGCTTCTCGAGCGGGAACTCTTCGTAGACTTCGAGCCAGTCGTGGACGCGCTGGTCCACGGGCCGGCGCTTCGGCGTTTCGCGGGAGTACTCGAGGAATCCGGTCGGCTTAGCCACGGGCAGCTCCAACGGTCGGGGTGTGCGTGCCCTGCGCGCCGTCCTGCGACTGGTAGCGCTGCTGCTCGAGCACGCGGCGGTAGTCGGTCGGCATGACCTTGACGAACTTGCGGGCAGCCGCCGGCCAGTCGGCGAGCAGGCGCTGGGCGACCGTGCTGCCGGTGTACTGGACGTGCCGCTCCAGCAGCCCCTTCACGAGGTCGAGGTCTTCCGGCTCTTCGAGCGGTTCGAGGCCGACCATCTCCATGTTGCAGCGGGTGTGGAAGTCGCCGTCTTCGTCGAGGACGTAGGCGATGCCGCCGCTCATGCCGGCAGCGAAGTTCCGCCCGGTGCGGCCGATGATGACCGCCCGGCCGCCGGTCATGTACTCGCAGCCGTGGTCGCCGGTGCCTTCGACGACGGCGACCGCGCCGGAGTTGCGGACCATGAACCGCTCGCCCGCGACGCCGCGGAAGAAGGCTGCGCCGCTCGTCGCACCGTAGAGCGCGACGTTGCCGATGACGATGTTCTCTTCGGGTACGAAGGTCGCGTCCTTCGGCGGGTAGACGATGATTTTGCCGCCGGAGAGGCCCTTGCCGATGTAGTCGTTGGCATCACCTTCGAGACGGAGCGTGATGCCGGCGGGAAGGAAGGCCCCGAAGCTCTGGCCGGCCGAGCCATGGAAGGTGATATCGATGGTGTCGTCGGGGAGGCCGGTGTGGCCGTACCGCCGGGTCAGTTCACTGCCGAGCATCGTGCCGACGGTGCGGTTCACGTTGCGGATCGGCATATCGAGCACGACCTTTTCGCCGCGCTCGAGGGCTGGCTGGGCGAGGCGGATGAGCTCGTTGTCGAGCGCCCGTTCGAGGCCGTGGTCCTGGGTCGTAATGCAGCGCGTCGCAACGCTGGCATCGACCTGCGGCCGGTAGAGGATGGCGCTGAGGTCGAGGCCCTGGGCCTTCCAGTGGTCGACGGCGCGGCGCACATCGAGGAGGTCCGAGCGGCCGATGATCTCGTCGAGCGAGCGGTAGCCGAGCTGGGCGAGGTACTCCCGCACCTCTTCGGCGATGAATTTGAAGAAGTTGACGACGTGCTCGGCGCGACCGGCGAACTTCTCGCGCAGGGCGGGATTCTGGGTAGCGATGCCGACCGGGCAGGTGTCGAGGTGGCAGACGCGCATCATGATGCAGCCCATCACGACCAGCGGGGCCGTCGCGAAGCCGTACTCCTCGGCGCCGAGGAGCGCGCCGATGATGACGTCGCGCCCGGTTTTCATCTGGCCATCCACCTGGACGACGATGCGGTCGCGAAGTTTGTTCATCACCAGCGTCTGCTGGGTCTCGGCGAGCCCGAGCTCCCACGGCAGGCCGGCGTGCTTGATGGAGGTGAGGGGGCTCGCGCCGGTGCCGCCGTCGTGCCCCGAGATGAGGACGTGGTCGGACTTGGCTTTCGCCACGCCGGCGGCGACCGTGCCGACGCCGACTTCGGCGACGAGCTTCACGCTGATGCGGGCGCGCGGATTCGCGTTCTTCAGGTCGTGGATGAGCTGGGCGAGGTCTTCGATGGAGTAGATGTCGTGGTGCGGCGGCGGGCTGATGAGGCCGACGCCCGGGGTGGCGTGGCGCACCTCGGCAATCCACGGGTAGACCTTCGTGCCGGGTAGCTGGCCGCCTTCGCCGGGCTTCGCGCCCTGCGCCATCTTGATCTGGATTTCGTCGGCGTTCACGAGGTACTCGCTGGTGACGCCGAAGCGGCCGGATGCGACCTGCTTGATGGCGGACCGGCGGGAGTCGCCGTTCGGGTCGGGCGTGTAGCGGCGGCGGTCCTCGCCGCCTTCGCCGGTGTTGCTCTTGCCGCCGATGCGGTTCATGGCGATGGCGAGGGTCTCGTGCGCCTCGGCGCTGATGGAGCCGAACGACATCGCCCCGGTGGCGAACCGCTTGTAGATGTTCTCAGCCGGCTCGACTTCTTCGATCGGGATGGGCGGCCGGTCCGACTTGAGTTCGAAGAGGCCGCGGAGCGTGGCGAGCCGCTTGCTCTGGTCGTCCACGAGCCGGGTGTATTCGCGGAAGATCTGATACTGGCCCGTGCGGGTCGAATGCTGGAGGCGGAACACCGTCTCGGGGTTGAAGAGGTGGTATTCGCCGTCGCGGCGCCACTGGTACTGGCCGCCCCACGCGAGTTCGCGGAGGCCGCCGTCGCGGTCGGGGAAGGCCCGCTGATGGTGGGCGAGGACTTCCTGCGCGACCTCGTGGATGCCGATGCCGCCGATGCGGGAGACGGTGTTGGTGAAGTACTTGTCGATGAAGGCTTCGCTGAGGCCGACGGCCTCGAAGATCTGGGCGCCGCGGTAGCTCTGGATGGTGGAGATGCCCATCTTGGACATCACCTTCACGACGCCCTTCTTGATCGCCTTCAGGTAGTTCGCGCGGAGCTTCTCGATGGGGTAGTCGGCGGTGATGTAGCCGTCCTGGCGAACCTGCTCGAGCGAATCGAGGGCGAGCCACGGGTTCACCGCGCCGGCGCCGTAGCCGATGAGCAGCGCGAAGTGATGCACCTCGCGCGCGTCGCCGGTTTCGACGATGAGGCCGACCTGCGTGCGCTTCTTCTCGCGGACGAGATGGTTGTGGAGGCCGGCGACGGCGAGCAGGGAGGGGATCGGCGCGTGTTCGGCATCGACGCCGCGGTCCGAGAGGATGAGCACCTTCGCGCCGTCATCGATGGCGCGGTCGGCCGCGCGGAACAGTTCCTCCATCGCGGCTTCGAGGCCGGCCGGGCCCGCCTTCGCGGGGAAGAGCATCGGGAGGACCGTAGCCCGGAGGGCGTGGTCTTTGAGCGACTTGAACTTGGCCAGCTGCTCGTTGTCGATGAACGGATTGTCGAGACTGACGAGATGGCAGCTCTCCGGCTCGGGGTCGAGCAGGTTGCCCTCGGGCCCGATGACCGTCTTCACGGAGGTGACGAGCTCTTCGCGGATAGCATCGAGCGGCGGGTTCGTGACCTGGGCGAAGAGCTGCTGGAAGTAGTTGTAGAGCGGCTGCGGCCGGTCGCTGAGGACGGCGAGGGGCGTATCGGTGCCCATGGAGCCGACGGCTTCTTCGCCCTTCTCCGCCATCGGCCCGAGGTGGTACTTCTCGTCCTCGATGGTGTAGCCGTAGGCCATCTGCTGCTGGAGCAGGATGTCGGGCGGCGGGGGCGGCGGCGTCTCCGTTGCGGGGATATCGTCGATGTGGATGAGGTTGTCCTTCAGCCACTGGGCGTAAGGCCGCTCGTTCGCGAGCTTCATCTTCAGCTCGGTGTCATCGATGATGCGGCCTTCCTCGAGGCTGACGAGGAACATCTTGCCCGGCTGGAGCCGGCCCTTGAGGAGGACGCGCTCGGGCTCGATCGGGAGGACGCCGACCTCGGACGCCATGATGACGAGGTCGTCCTTCGTGACGTAGTAGCGGGAAGGCCGGAGGCCGTTGCGGTCGAGCACGGCGCCGATGTTGCGGCCGTCGGTGAAGGCGACGGAGGCCGGGCCGTCCCACGGCTCCATGAGGCAGGAGTGGTACTCGTAGAAGGCCTTCTTGGCCGGGTCCATGCTCTCGTGCTCCTGCCACGCCTCGGGGATGAGCATCATCATGGCGTGGGGTAGGCTGCGGCCGGCCATCACCAGCAGCTCGAGCGCTTCGTCGAGGCTGGCGGTGTCGCTGCCGTGCTCGTTGATGACGGGCAGGATCTTGTGGATGTCCGGGAAGTAGGGCGAAGCGAAGAGCGCTTCGCGCGCCGCCATCCAGTTGCGGTTGCCGCGCAGGGTGTTGATCTCGCCGTTGTGGGCGATCATCCGGTAGGGGTGGGCCAGCTCCCAGCTCGGGAAGGTATTGGTGCTGAAGCGGGAGTGGAACATGGCGAGCGCCGAGATGAGGTGGCGGTCGCTGAGGTCCGGGAAGTAACCGCGCAGCTGGGTGGCGGTGAGCATCCCTTTGTAGACGAGGGTGCGGCAGGAGAGGCTGGGGAAGTAGAACCATTCCGCGTCGCGGATGCCCCAGCGCTGGATGGCCTTTTCGAAGCGCTTCCGGATGACGTAGAGGCGGCGCTCGAAGGCGTCGTCGTTCTCGATCCCGGCGCCGCGGCTGATGAAGACCTGCCACATGTCGGGCTCGGCGGCGAGGGCCGTCGCGCCGAGGTCGGCGTTGTTCGTCGGGACCTTCCGCCACCCGAGGAGGTGCTGGCCTTCTTCTTCGACGATGGCCGCGAAGAGGGCCTTCGCCTGCTCGGTCGCGCGAGGGTCGCGGGAGGCGAAGAAGAGGCCAGCCCCGTAGTGGCCGGCCTCGGGCAGGCGGATGCCGAGCTGGGCGCACTCGCGACGGAGGAACTCGTGCGGCATCTGGATGAGGATGCCGGCGCCGTCGCCGGTGTTCGGCTCGCTGCCGGAGGCTCCGCGGTGGTGCAGGTGCTCCAGGGCGGAGAGGGCATCATCGACCAGCTTGTGGGACCGCTGGCCCTTCAGGTGAACGATGAAGCCGACGCCACAGGCGTCATGTTCCAGCCCTGGACGGTACAGACCCTGCTGCGCAGGCCTCCGGGGTTGCTGCATGCTGCGTCCCTCTCGAAGCGTGTCACCACCCGGCGGGATTGCGAAATGAAGAGAGCCGCGGGCGTCGCCGTGATTTCGGTGCGCCATTTGTGAAATGCTTCGCAATCTCACGCGAGAAGGTGGGTGAGCTTGAAGTATAACAGGCCGGTCAACCGGCGTCTCAAGTCCCCGGTTCGGCGGACTGCGGGAATCGTTTCGACGAGCGCGTATAATCCGGGCACCCTCGCCGCCGGAGCTGCCCGATGACCGACCCGTACTGGACTCCTGACCGCGTCGATGCGCTGGTCAGCGCGCGCGCCCGCATCCTCGGCCCCCAGGTCTGGGCGGCAGCCACGCCCGACCCGCGCCACCTCATTTCGTTTGCCGGGGGGCTACCCGATATCCCCTCGCTGCCGGCGGATGAACTGCTGCGGGCCGCGCATGCTGTGCTCGAACGCGAGCGGAAGGAGGCGCTCGAATACGGCGGGACGTTCGGGCCCGCGCCGCTCCGGGAGGCGATTGCGGAGCGGTGGACCCGGCTCGACGGCATCTCGGTGACGAAGGACCACGTCATCATCGCGAGCGGTTCGGCCCACGCGATCGGCATGGTCTGCGAAACGCTGCTGGACCCGGGCGATGTGGTGATGGTCGAAAGCCCGAACTTCCCCGGCTCGATGCGGACCATCCGGTCGTTCGGTGCGGAGCAGGTCGCCATCCCGCTCGACGCGGACGGGATGCGGACGGACATCCTGGAGGCGAAGCTGGCGGAGCTGGCGGCGCAGGGGCGGCGCGCGAAGTTCATCTACTGCATCCCGAACCACCAGAACCCGGCCGGCTGCACGATGACGCTCGAGCGGCGGCAGCACCTGCTCGAGCTCGCCCGGCGCTACGAAACGTTCATCCTCGAGGATGACGCCTACGGCGAACTCTGGTTCGAGGAGCCGCCGCCGCCGTCGCTGTTCGCGCTGAGCGGGGGCGAGCACGGCGTGAAGGTCGCGAGCTTCTCGAAGACGATCGCGACGGGCTTGCGGATGGGCTGGATCCAGGGGCCGCCGGCGCTCATCTCCCGCATCGCGGCGCTGCGGTACGACATGGGGACGAGCCCGTTCCTCGGCCGCGTCATCGCCGAGATGATCCGGAACGGCGACCTCGACCGGCACATCGAACGGCTGCGCGGCATCTACCGCCGGAAGCTCGCACGGGTCGAGGCGGCCCTGGCGAAGTACTGCGCGCCGTACATCAGCTACACCCGTCCGAAGGGCGGGTTCTTCCTGTGGCTGGAGCTCCGGCCGGGCATGAGCTCGCGCGAGGTGCAGCTCGCTGCGAACGAGCGCGGCGTCATCGTCGGACAGGGGCCGCAGTTCTTCGCCGACGGCCAGGCGACGAACCACTTGCGGCTGGCATTCAGTTATGTCGATATGGAAGAGATCGACGAGGGCATCCAGCGGCTCGGCGAGGCGATGGCAGACGTCGCAGCCCGCGCGGGTATCAAGTAGGGGCCGCCCGGGATGGACACGGTCTCGATCGGCTCCGTAACGATTGCGCCGCTGCTGGATGCGCCGGTGCTGATGAACCCGCGGCATTTCGTGCCGCAGCACGCCGACGCGTTTCTCGAGGAGTTCGGCCACCAGGCCGACGAGCGCGGCCTGTTCACGATGGCGATCACCTGCTACCTCGTGCGGTCGGCGGGCAAGACGATGCTCATCGATACGGGCCTCGGCCCGAGGAAACGGCCGGGCTTTCCGGCCGGCCGGCTCGACGCTGCGCTGCGCGATGCCGGGCTCGCTCCCGCCGACATCGACCTCGTGGTGCACACCCACCTCCACATCGACCACGTGGGCTGGAACACGGTGGACGGCGCCAGCGGCGAGCCGGAAGTCTTCTTTCCCCGCGCGGAGTTCGTCATCCAGCGGCAGGAGTGGGACTACTGGATGGCGCCCGAGCGCCTGGAAGCGCCCGGGAACGAGCACCTGCGGGACTGCGTCGCGCCGCTCCGCCACACGGGCCGCATCCGGTTCGTGGAGGACGAAACGGCGCTCGATGAGCACCTCGTGTTCGTGCCGACGCCGGGGCACACCCCCGGTCACGTCGCCATCGGGGTCGTCGATGGCAGCGACCGGGGCATCATCATCGGGGACGCCTCGCACCACCCGGCGCAGTTCATCCACCCGGACTGGTCCCCGGCGTTCGACGTCGACCCCGTGCAGTCGGCCGCGACCCGGGACGCGCTGTTCGAGCGGGCGATTTCCGAAGGACTGCTGTGGTTCGCCGGGCACTGGCCGCACCCGGGCATCGGACGGTTGACGCGGCGGGACGGCCGGCGAGTCTTCGAACCGCTGTGAGCTGTCTTGCCGGCGCGGGCCGCGGCCCGGTAGCGTTGCCCTGATGCGACGACTCGCAGCGGGGCTGGCGCTCCTCGTGGTCCTGCTCCCGGTCGCCCGGGGAAGCGTCCCGGCGGCGGCGGATGATTCGGGCGTTCTTTATGTCACATCCACGACGGACGGGCCCGGCACGTGTCCGCACCCGTCGAACTGCACGCTCAAAACGGCGATAGCGGTCGTGAACTCCGGGAGCGCGGCGACCACCATCCGCTTCGATGCAGGGGTCTTCCCGGCGGGTTCGGAGACGGTCATCGCGGTGGGGAGCGCGCCGTTGCCGGCGCTCACCCGGCCGGGGGCCGCGGTCGACGGAGCCGGCGCCGGCGTCGTGCTCCGGGGCGGCTCGGCCAGCCTCTCGACGCCGCAGGACGGGCTGCGGCTGGCCGGCGCCGGCACGTCGGTACGGGGCCTGACGTTCGAGGGGTTCACCGGCGCGTGCGTCGTCGCCGATGGGGACGGCTCAGCCGTCGGCGGTTCAGCGGGCAACACGTTTCGCGGCTGCGGCGTCGCGGTCCGGGTCAGCGGGGCGGCGGTCTCGGTCTCCGGGAACGAAATTTCCGGGCCAGCGGAAGGGGAGCGCGCCGGCACGGGGGTCGCGGTGACGGCCAGCGGGTCCGTCATCGGCGGCAGCGGCGCGGCGGCGAACCGGTTCACGCGGCTCGAGCACGGCGTCAACGTCGCGGGAAGCGCAGGCGGCGTCACCGGCACCCGCATCGAAGGAAATGAGTTCGACGACATCGCAGAGGCATGCCTGGCGCTCGAGCCGGGGAGCAGTGGCACCCTCGTGTCGTCGAACAGCTTCCGCCGCTGCGGGACGGGCATCTCCGTCGCTGCGGCGAACGACCTTCCCGCGTCGTCCCGGAACACGTTCCGGGCCAATACGTTCGCCGAGCTGCCCGGGCCGGCTATCGCGGTCGCGGCCGGGGCGAACGGCGGGGTCGGGCACCCATCGATCTCGCGCGCAACGCCTGCCGGCATCCAGGGGACAGC
>NZ_JANZZD010000040.1:0-16100 GCF_026419595.1 Tepidiforma sp.
CGGCTATGCCGCATGGCTGCCGGACGACTGGCGCCTGGTGGTCCTGGTGGACCTTGACCAAGACGATTGCATGGCCCTCAAGGGCCACTTAGAAGAAGTTGCTTGGCGCGCTGGACTGACGACACGAACACGGTCAGAGGGCTCGCCATGGCGGCTCGTCAACCGCATCGCCATCGAGGAACTCGAGGCCTGGTACTTCGGCGACTGGGCGGCGGTGTGCTCGGCATACCCGCGAGTGCCGGCCAACGTACCGTCCCGGCAGCCTTTCCGTGACCCGGACGGGGTCCGCGGTGGTACTTGGGAAGCGTTCGAACGCGAGATGCGGAGGTGCGGATATTTCAAGGGTGGGCTCTCAAAAATTGAGGCGGCTCGTGAGATCGGGACGCACGTCAATCCGACGCGAAGCTCCTCGCGGAGTTTCAGAACCTTTTGGAACGCCATTGCCGAGGCGTTCTCTTGACATGCTCGAGTAAGCGAAGATGGACCGCGTGAGCCTTCCGTTCACCGAATCCGTCGTCGAGCAGGCCGCCCTGGCCTGGCTGGAAGCCATCGGCTGGCAGATTGTGCGCGGCCCGGACATCGCGCCGGGCGCATCGGCGGCGGAGCGAGCCAGCTATGAGGAGGTGCTGCTGGCGCCGCGCCTGCGCGATGCGCTGGCGCGGCTCAATCCCACGTTGCCCGCCGAGGCGCTGGAGGATGCCTTCCGCAAGCTTACCCGACCCGAGGGAGCGGATCTCCTCCAGCGCAACTGCGCGCTGCACCGGATGCTTGTCGATGGGGTCACCGTCGAATATCGCACCGCGGATGGCGCCGTCCGCGGCGGGCAGGCGCGGGTCATCGACTTCGACGACCCGGCGAACAACGACTGGCTTGCCGTGAACCAGTTCACGGTAGTGGAGAACAAGCACGAACGGCGGCCGGATGTGGTGCTCTTCGTCAATGGGCTGCCGCTCGTAGTAATCGAGCTGAAAAACGCGATCGACGAGGAGGCGACCATCTGGACGGCCTGGCAGCAGCTCCAAACGTACCAGGCCGAAGTCCCATCGCTCTTCGCCACCAATGGCGTGCTCGTCGTCTCCGACGGCGTCGAGGCGCGGGTCGGCGTGGTTGGCGCGGGGCGCGAGTGGTTCAAGCCCTGGCGCACGATCGAGGGCGAGCGGCTGGCCGACAGCCGCATGCCCGGGCTGCAGGTGGTCATCGAGGGGCTGTTCGACAGGCGGCGCTTCCTGGACCTGGTGCGGGATTTCATCGTCTTTGAGGACGACGGCAGCGGGCGCCTGGTCAAGAAGATGGCGGGCTACCACCAGTTCCACGCCGTGCTGGTGGCGGTGGAGGAAACGCTGCGCGCGGCGGAGCTGGCGCGGGCGCACCGCGCCGCGGAAGAGGTCGGCCGCTACGAGGCGGGCCGCAAGCCTGGCGGCCGGCCGGGCGATCGGCGCATCGGGGTTATCTGGCACACGCAAGGTTCAGGCAAGAGCCTCACGATGGCCTTCTACGCGGGCCGGGTCATCAGGGAGCCCGCGATGGAGAACCCGACCATCGTTGTCCTTACTGACCGCAACGACCTCGACGACCAGCTCTTCGCTACCTTCTCACGCTGCCAGGACCTTTTGCGCCAGCCACCGGTGCAGGCGCAAAGCCGCGCTGACCTGCGGCGATTGCTCTCGGTGCAGTCTGGCGGC
The DNA here is from genome assembly GCF_026419595.1 of Tepidiforma sp. Lineage (NCBI taxonomy): Bacteria > Bacillati > Chloroflexota > Tepidiformia > Tepidiformales > Tepidiformaceae > Tepidiforma > Tepidiforma sp. Next base: position 1,683 of record NZ_JANZZD010000040.1, read on the forward strand.
GTGGTGTTCACCACCATCCACAAGTTCTTCCCCGAGGCGAGGGGCGACCGCCACCCGACCCTCTCCGACCGCCGCAATATCGTCGTCATCGCCGATGAAGCGCACCGCAGCCAGTACGACTTCATCGACGGCTTCGCGCGGCACATGCGCGACGCGCTGCCGCACGCCTCGTTCATCGGCTTCACCGGGACGCCGATCGAGCTCTCGGATAAGAGCACGCGCGCCGTCTTTGGCGACTACATCAGCATCTACGACATCCAACGAGCGATCGAAGATGGTGCGACGGTTCCGATTTACTACGAGAGCCGGCTCGCACGGCTCGACCTGCCTGCCGAACTCAAGCCGCAGATCGACGAAGACTTCGAGGAAGTCACCGAGGGGGAGGAGGTCGAGCGCAAGGAGAAGCTGAAGACGAAATGGGCCCAGCTGGAAGCGATCGTCGGTGCGGAGAAGCGCCTCAAGCTCGTGGCGCAGGACATCGTCGAGCATTTCGAGAAGCGGCTGGAGGCGCTCGAAGGCAAGGCGATGGTCGTCTGCATGAGCCGTCGGATCTGTGTCGAGCTGTACGGGGAGATCGTCAAGCTGCGCCCCAGTTGGCACGACGACGACGACACCGGCGGCGTGGTCAAAGTCGTGATGACCGGTTCCGCTTCGGACCCGCTGGACTGGCAGCCGCACATCCGGAACAAGCCGCGCCGCGAGGCACTCGCAAACCGCTTCCGCGATCCCCAGGACCCATTCAAGCTCGTCATCGTGCGCGACATGTGGCTCACCGGGTTCGATGCGCCGCCGCTGCACACGATGTACATCGACAAGCCGATGCGCGGTCATGGCCTGATGCAGGCGATCACGCGGGTGAACCGCGTCTTTCGCGACAAGCCGGGCGGGCTGGTGGTGGACTACATCGGCCTGGCTCACGAGCTCAAGGCTGCGCTCGCGACCTACACCGAGAGCGGCGGCACCGGCCAGGCGGCATTCGACAGGCAGGAAGCCGTGAACGTCATGCTCGAGAAATACGAGGTGTGCCGCGACCTGTTCCACGGGTTCGATTGGTCGGCGTGGGTATCCGGCACACCGGGTCAGCGGCTGAGCCTGCTGCCCGCTGCCCAAGAGCACGTCCTGGCGCAGGAAAACGGCAAGGTGCGCTTGATTCGCGCCGTTCGGGAGCTGTCGCAGGCGTTCGCCCTGGCGGTGCCGCACGACGAGGCGCTTCGTATCCGTGATGACGTATCCTTCTTCCAGGCCGTACAGGCGGCGCTCACCAAACGCGCACCCGGTGAAGCGCGGCCAGAAGCGGAGCTTGACCAGGCCATTCGGGAAATCGTATCTCGGGCCGTCGCGCCTGAAGGCGTGGTTGACATGTTTTCCGCCGCCGGCCTTGCAAAACCGGACATTTCGATCCTTTCCGAGGAATTTCTCGCCGAGGTTCGGGGCATGCCGCAGAAGAACCTCGCGGTCGAGCTTCTGCGGAAGCTCTTGAAGGGTGAGATAGCGACCCGGCGGCGCAAGAACGTCGTCCAGGCTCGTTCGTTTGCCGAGATGCTGGAGCAGAGCATCCGGCGCTATCAAAATCGGGCGATCGAGGCGGCGCAGGTCATCGAGGAGCTCATTGCCCTCGCCCGCGACATGCGCGAGGCAGATGCACGCGGCGAGGCGTTGGGGCTGAGCGACGAGGAACTCGCCTTTTACGATGCGCTGGAGACCAACGACAGTGCCGTCAAGGTGCTGGGGGACGAGACACTGCGCGCTATCGCTCGCGAATTGGTCCGAACCGTGCGCGAGAACGTCACCATCGACTGGACGCAGCGCGAAAACGTGCGGGCGCAACTCCGAGTGCACGTGAAACGCGTCCTGCGCAAGTACGGCTACCCGCCCGACAAGCAGGCAAGGGCGACGGACACCGTGCTGGAACAGGCGGAAGTTCTGTCGGGCGAGTGGGCCACTGCGGCCTGACCGCGTCACCACCTGGCGCCTTCGCCGCGGCATCATAGAGGCCGCACCCACTCACCCACCCGGCGGAGGCCCACCATGCGCGGCAGCATCCAGCGGCGCGGCAACCTCACCTGGCGCATCTCGATCGAGCTCGACCGCGACCCGCTGACCGGGCGCCGGCGGCGCCGCTCCGAAACGTTCCACGGCACGAAGCGGGACGCGGAGGCCAGGCTCGCCCGGCTCATCCACGAGCACGAAACCGGCCTCGCCGTCGACCCGAGCCGCATCACCGTCGCCGAGTGGCTCCGCCAGTGGCTCGCCCAGCGCGCGCCGCAGCTCCGGCCGACGACGCTCGAGCGCTACGAGGAGGTCGTCCGTCTCCACCTGATCCCGGCACTCGGGCGGTTCCAGCTGCAGGCGCTCCGGCCCATGCAGGTGCAAAGCCTGTACGGGCGCTGGCTGGCCCAGGGCATCGCGCCGCTCACCATCCGGAAATACCACCAGGTCCTGCATAAGGCCCTCGAGGACGCGTGCAGGCTCCAGGTCATCGCGCGGAACCCGGCGGCCTATGCCGAACTCCCCCAGCCCCGGCCGGCCCGGAAGGTCGGGCCGCTGCGCCCCGAGGAGGTCGGCGCCGTCGTCGCAGCCCTGGAGGACGAGCCGGCCGTCTACCGTGCGGCAGGGATGCTCTTTCTCTCCACGGGGATGCGGCGGGGCGAGGCGCTCGGGCTGCAGTGGGACGACGTGGACCTGAGCGCCGGCACCATCGCGGTCCGGCGGGCTCGCCTGCGGACGGCGAAGGGTGAAATCGTCGGTTCGCCGAAGACGGCCTCCGGGAACCGGGTCATCCCCATCCACCCGGCGCTGCACGAAGAGCTGGCGGCGTGGCGGAAACGCCAGCTCGAGGAGCGGCTGGCCAGCGGCCCGGCCTGGAGGGGCGCGGAGTGGGTCCTGGCGCGGGCGAGCGGCCCGGTTTCGCCGTGGGCGCTGAGCACGTGGTGGGCCGGATTCGCAAAACGGACGGGTGTCGAGGCGCGCCTGCACGACCTGCGTCACACGGCGGCGACACTGATGGCTGCCGCGGGGGTCCCGCCCCGGGTGCTGGCCGAGATGCTGGGGCACGCCCGGGCCTCGTTTACGCTGGACGTTTACGCCGGCTCACCCGGGCTCCGGGACCTCCGCGAAGCGGCCGAACAGCTCGGGGCTGCCATCGCGCGGGCAGCGCGTCCGCAGCCGGGCGCGTGATCGTCCGTAGCCAAACGGTAGCCAAATGTTGACCAGGCTGAACATTTGGCATGAAAAAGGACTGGACATTACGTCCAGTCCAGATTCGGTTTCCTGGCGGAGAGGGGGAGATTCGAACTCCCGGTGGGTTGCCCCACACCGCTTTTCGAGAGCGGCACCATAAACCACTCGGACACCTCTCCACCGCCAAGTCTACCAAGCCCTGCGGCTTCGAGGTATCTGCTGCTGTCACTGCCGCCGGCTGCCGGCCCGGGGCGCGCGCCTGCCGCCTCCCCGCCGCCCCGGCGCGCCTCCAGCCCCCGGCGCCGCCCCCTCAGTTCAGCCGGAACGTGTCCTCGTCGTCTTCGTCGTCGTCCAGCTCGTTGTCGCTGTACACGCCGGCCGGCGAGCCCCGCCACACCGTGACCACGAAGTCCTCCCGGTACGGGTCCGCCGTCATCACCAGCTGCTCATCCGTCGCGTCGATGAGCTGCTGGATGCGATCCTCGTTCGCATCGGCCGTCGTGCAGAGCGTCGCGTAGACGTTCGTGCCCTGGTAGTGCAGGTCGACCCGCCCGACGATGCTGCCGTCTTCGAAGATGGTGTACGACTCCGAGTGCGGAGTCCGGCATTCGCGTTCGAACGTAATCACAGCGGTCGCACCTGCCCTCTGCCGATGATGGTCCATTTGTAGCTCGTCAGCTCCCGGAGGCCCATCGGCCCCCGGGCGTGCATCTTTTGGGTCGAAATGCCGACCTCCGCGCCGAGGCCGAACTGCGCGCCGTCGGTGAACTGCGTGCTCGCGTTCACGTAGACCGCCGCCGAATCCACGACGTCGAGGAATTCGAGCGCGCGGGTGTAGTTCTCCGTCAGGATCGCGTCGCTGTGGTGGCTGCCGTACCGCTCGATGTGGTCCGTCGCCTCCTCCATCGTATCGACGATGCGCACGCCGACGCGCAGCGCGAGGTGCTCCGTGCGCCACGTCTGCTCCGTCGCCCGCTCGACCGGCGCGCCGGCCGCTTCGAGCAGCGGGTAGGCCCGCTCGTCCGCGATGAACGTCACCTTGCCTGCCCAGCGCGCCGCCATCCGCTGCAGGAACGGCGCGGCGATCGCCCGGTGCACCAGCAGCGTATCGACGGCGTTGCAGATGCTGTACCGCCGCGTTTTCGCGTTGTTCACCACCGTCTCGGCGAGGTCGAGGTCCGCGAACTCATCGACATAAATTTGGACGACGGCGTCGCCGTGGGCGATGACCGGCATCGTCGCCTTCCGCCGCACGTAATCGATGAGCTGCGACCCGCCGCGCGGCACGATGACGTCGACGAGGTCGTTCATCTCGAGCAGCTCATCGACGTGCGCCCGGTCCGGGTCGCTGATGACCTGCACCGCATCGGCGGGCACGGCGGAGCCGGCGAGCGCCCGCTGGATCAGTTCGCCGAGGGCCGCGTTCGAGTGGCGCGCCTCCTTGCCGCCGCGGAGGATGGCGGCGTTCCCGCTCTTCAGCGCGAGCGCGGCGATGTCGATGGTCACGTTCGGCCGCGATTCGTAGATGCACGCCACCACGCCGAGGGGCACCCGCCGCCGGCCGATCCAGAGGCCGTTCGGCAGCGTGCGCGAATCGAACACCTCGCCCACCGGGTCCGGCAGCTGCATCACGCCCCGCGTATCGGCGGCGATGCCCCGCAGCCGCTCCGGCGTGAGCGTCAGGCGCTCGACGAACGCATCCTCGAGGTTCGCCTCCTTCGCGGCCGCGAGGTCCTTCGCGTTCGCGGCCAGCACGGCCTCCTGCTCCTGTTCGAGGAGGGCCGCGATCCGCTCGAGCGCGGCGTTCTTCTCGGCCGTCGAAATCCGCGCCAGCACCCGGGAGGCCTGCCGCGCGGCCGTCGCCCGTTCCCGCAGAAGTGAAACTGTCGAAGTCATGGCCGACAGTGTAGCAGCCCCGGGGAAGCGTTCCCGCAGCCCCTGCGGCCGATCGTTCCCGCCCGCGTGCGCCATCCGCCCCGGCGCACACGGCCCGCGGCGGCATACACTGGAGGCATGACCAACGAAGCGCCGTCGTTCGAAACCCAACTCGCCGAAACCCTCCGCCGCGTCGCCCGCTGGGAGGCGCCGCCCGGCACCGGCATCCTCTCCGTCTACCTCGACTGGCGGCCCCAGGCCACGGGCGAGCGCCCCGGCGTCCGCTCCGGCGAAATCCACCTGAAGGACCGCCTCCGCGAAATCGAGGCCAGCCTCGGCGTCCGCGGCCCCGCGCTCGAATCCTTCCGCGCCGATGCCGACCGCGTCCACGCCGCGCTCGCGGAGGTCGACCCTGCCGCTGAGGGCGTCGCCATCTTCGCCTGCTCGGCCGCCGGCCTCTTCGAACGCATCGCCGCCCCGGCCGCCTTCGAAAACCAGGTCGTCTACGACCGCTACCCGCGCCTCTACCAGCTCGCGCGGTTCCTCGATGAGTACGAAACCGCCGTCGTCGCTGTCGCCGATACGAACACGCTCCGCCTCTTCGTCGTCCGCGGCGAACGGATCCGCGAAGTCCCGGGGAAGGACGAGGACCCCTACAACTACCAGATGCGCTCCACCTCCGGCATGAACGAGCACCGCTTCCGCCGCCACGTCGAGCAGCACCGGCGCGAGTTCGCCGAAGAGGCGGCGAAGCTCATCGAGCAGCTCTGCGACCGCGAAGGCGCGACCCGGCTCGTCATCGCCGGCGACGAAACCGCGCTCCACCTCCTCCAGCAGGCGCTGCCGCACCAGCTCACCGCCCGCGTCGCCGAGGGGCGGTTCCACATCGACATCCGCGCCGGCGCCGAGCACGTCCGCCGGGTCGTCGAAGAGTTCCTGCTGCAGACCGAAGACGACCAGTCGCAGGAGACGGCCGACATCCTCGTCGGCGAAATCGAAGAAGGCGACCTCGGCGTCGGGGGGCTGGAGCGCACCCGCGCCGCGCTCGAAGCCGGCGCCGCGGACGTCGTGGTCATCGATGATGCGTTCGAGCCGGCCGAGGCGCGCGACGAGCTGACGCAGCTGGCCGCCCGCACCGGCGCCCGCGTCGAAGTCGTCCGCGAGCATGCCGGCCTGCGCGCCCACGGCGGCGTCGGCGCCATCCTGCGCTACCGCTTCACCGGCTAGCGCGCTGCGCTGCCGCGGCGGCCCCGCGCGATGAGGTAGGCGAGCGGCCCGAACGAACCGGTCGCCAAGGTGAGGAGCACGAACGGCCAGGCGGCGATGCCGCGCTCCCGGGCGTCCCGCACCATCCAGCCGATGGTGATGAGCGCCATGATCACGAGGTCGGCGAAGACCTGCGCCGGCCCCCATTCGCTCAGCGCCGGCTCGAAGATCCCGCGGAGTCCGACCTGCACGAGGACTGCCGCGGTGAAGACGCCGAATGCCGCTGCGGCCGCGGCAGCCAGCCACGATACGAGGCGCGGGGCCATCGCGCTGCCTCCCGGGTGGAGATGCGCCCATCGTCGCCCGCGCCGTGCGCCGGCACGATGACGCGGCAGGTCATTGACACGGCTCCCGCTGCGCTGATGATGCCTCCATGGCCGCTCTCCCGGGCACCCCGGCCGGCGCCGCCGCGTTCGGCGCGGCGCTCCGCTCGTGGCGGCTCCGGAAGCGCTGCTCCCAGCTCGAGCTGGCGCTCGCGGCCGGCGTCTCGCAGCGCCACCTCAGCTACCTCGAGACCGGCCGCGCCCGGCCGGGTCCGGCCACCGTCCTCCGCCTCGCGGAAGCCCTCGACCTCCCCCTCGGCGCGGTCGATGAACTGCTCCTCGCGGCCGGGTACGCCCCGCGCTCGCCGTCGCGGCGCGCCGGCGCGGCGTCAGCTGCCTTCGTCTCGGAGGCCGTCGAGCTGGTCCTTCGCGGAGCCGAACCGAACCCGGCCGCGGCCGTCGACCCGGCGTGGAACGTGCTCGCCGCCAATGGGCCGTTCGCCGCGCTCGCCCGCCGCCTCCTCCCGCGGCAACCCGGCCTCGGGCCGCTCAACCTGCTCCGCGCTTTCTTCGACCCGGCGGGCCTCAGACCCCACATCGTCAACTGGACGGAGATCGCTGCCGCCAACTGGCAGCGGGCGCGCGCCGACGCTGCCGCGGCCTTCGAGACCGGCCCCGGGGACGTCCTCGCCGAGATCGAGCGCTGCGGCTGGCTGCCGCCGGCGGTCGCCGCCGCCGGCCCCCCGGTCGTCCCGGTCCTCCCCGTCGTGCTGCGGGTCGAGGGGCGCGAGCTGTCGTTCGTGACCGTCGTATCGACCTTCGGAACGCCGCAGGACGCGCTCCTCGAGCGCGTCCGGTTCGAAACGTTCTACCCGGCGAACCGGGCGACGGCGGCCGCGCTTGCGGGCCTCGGCGCGGAGTGAGGCCGTCCCTCAGCGCGCGGCCGCGCCGAGCGCCCGGCGCACGTCGGCCGCGCCGCCCGCGATGAACGGCCGCGCGGCGACGCCCCGGCGCTCGAGGTAGCTGGCGGCCATCGCGGCCCGCTGGCCGCTGGCGCAGCTCACCAGCACCGGGCCGTCGATCTCCTTCGCCCACTCCGGCAGCACATCGAACGGCAGCGGCCGCGCGCCCGGCACCGGCTCGTCGCGCAGCTCCTGCGCGTAGCGCACGTCGAGCACCGGCACCCGGCCGCTCCGGAGCGCCTCCGCGATTTCCTCAGCGCTCACGGTCTCGGTCCGGGCGCTCAGCGGCAGCTCGGCCGCCGGCGCATACCCGACCACGTGCTCGTAGCCGATGCGGAAGAGGTCGACCGTCACCCGCTCTGCCTGCAGCCGGTCATAGGTCACGAGCGCGATCGGCGCGTCGAAGGGGATGAGCCAGCCGACGTAGGCGAGCATCGAGGTGCTCTCTTCGATCTCGAGCGACCCCGGCAGGTGGCCGGCCGCGTAGTCTTCGCGGCGGCGGACGTCGATGACCCAGGTGTCGCCGCCGAGGCCGAGCAGCACCGCCTCGCTCAGCGGCCGCGGCCGGGGCGGCTCGCCGTACACCTTCGGCCCCTTCCGGTTGATCGGGGCCATGTACTTGTAGTAGCCCGGGATCGGCATCTCCGTCGCCAGGTGGAGCGCCCGGAACTCCTCATAGCTCTTCGAAGCGAGCGCCGGGTTCCGCAGCAGCTCGGCCGCCATCGGCCCGCAGCGGCCGAGGTCGGTGCCCGTTGCGCTGCAGAAGGAGCCCGCGCCGTGGGTGGGCAGCACATCGGCGCTGGCCGGCACCAGCCGGCGCAGCTTCTGCGCCGTCTCCCACTGGAGGCGGGTGAGCTCTTCGGTGTGGTCCGGCCCCAGCAGGTCCGTCCGCCCGGCTGCCGCCATGAGCAGCGCGCCGCCGGTGAAGGCGCCCCGCACCTCGCCCGAAGGCGTGACGCCGAGGTAGGCGAGGTGCTCGTAGGTGTGGCCCGGCGCGGCCGTCACCAGCAGCTTCGCATCGCCCACCGCGATGACGTCGCCGTCGGCGACCGGCCGGTGGGGGAATTCGAGCCTGCCGGCAGCCGGGGCGACGACCTCCGCGCCGAGGGCCGCCAGCTCCCGGCCGCCCGAGACGTAGTCGTTGTGGACGTGCGTCTCCACGACGTACCGGATCTCCGCCCCGTGCTCCCGCGCCGCCTTCACGAACGGCCGGATGTCCCGCTGCGGGTCGATGACGGCAGCCTCCCGCCCCGACACCACGAGGTACGACGCGTCGCCGAGCGCCTCGGCCACGAACTGGATCGTTTTCATGCTTGCCCTCCCGGGGTCACGCCCATCAGCGCAGCTTCACGCGCAACCTGTCGCCGGATGCCGCCGCAGACGATGCCGCACAGCTCGGCCACGCTCGGGTCGATGACCCGGTAGTAGGCCATCGTCCCCTCCGCCCGGCGGCGCACGATGCGCGCGTCGTGGAGGAGCCGGAGGTGCTTGCTGACGTTCGCCTGCGAACAGCCCGCCGCCGCCGCGATTTCGCCGACGGGCGCTTCGCCCTCTTGCGCGAGGAAGCGGAGGATGCGCAGCCGCGTCGCATCGCCCAGCAGGCGGAAGCGCGTCGCAGCTTCGTCGAGCAGCGGGTCCGGCAGGTCGCGCATGACCGTTACTCTATAACCATGTACTCATGAATGCAAGCATTGCGGCCGCGCCCGCACTCCTCCACGATCGCCCAACCCCCACCCCCGGAGTGCTGCCGTGTCCGATGTCCTGCTCGAACGCCGCGACGGCGTCGCCCTCGTCACCCTCAACCGGCCCGAGACGCTGAACGCGATGGGGGGCGACCTCGTGCCCCGCCTCGCCGAGGCGCTCGCCGACTGCGAAGCCGACCCCGCCGTCCGCTGCGTCGCCATCACCGGCGCCGGCCGCGCGTTCTGCGCCGGGGGCGACATCCGCGGCATGCAGGAGCGGAACGACCGCATGGCGGCCGCCGCCGCGAGCGAGGGTCCCGGCGCCGTCATCGCCGAGCTCGACCGGCTCGTCGCCGAGCTGCGCGACCGCCACCGCGCGATCACGCTCCGCATCCACCGGATGCCGAAGCCCGTCGTCGCGCTCGTCAACGGCCCGGCCGTCGGCGCCGGCTTCAGCATCGCGCTCGCGTGCGATATCCGGCTCGCCTCCGACCGCGCCCGCTTCGGGGCCGCCTTCCGCAACGTCGGCCTCCCGGGCGATTTCGGCGGCTCCTACTTCCTTCAGCGGCTCTGCGGCGCCGGCATCGCCCGGGAGCTCTACTTCACGGCCGACATCATCGATGCCGCCCGCGCGCTCGAGCTCCGCATCGCCAACCGCGTCATCCCCCACGACGAGCTGCTGACCGAAGGGCTCGTCTTCTGCGCCCGGCTGGCGGCAGGCCCGACCGCCGCCTACGCCCGGATGAAGGAGAACCTCGCCTTCGCCGAGACCGCCACGCTCGAACAGCTGCTCGACCAGGAGGCGCTCCACATGCGCATCGCCGGCTTCTCCGCCGATTCGCGCGAGGCCGTCGCCGCCTTCCTCGAAAAGCGCGAGCCCCGCTTCGCCGGCCGCTGACGGGAAGCGCCCCCGCGGCGCTCACACGAGGTGGATGACCTCCAGCCCGCCCCACTGCCGGGCGAAGTACTCGGCCGCGAGCCGCCGGTGGCAGCGCTCCGGCGTCGCCTCGCTGCAGAGCAGCACCGCGCCGTCGATGAGCTCCCGCGGCACCCGCTCCTCCACGCGCCGCGCCGCGAGCAGCGCGAGGTACTCGCGTTCGTACCATGCCCAGCCGCGCTTCCCCTTCCGGTAGCCGTCCAGCAGCTCCGGCGTCGGCGCGAGCAGCGGCTCTTCGGCGTACGCCATCCCGCAGATCGCCTCGAGGAAGTAGGCGAGGTCGTCCCGCTTGGCGAACCCGGCCAGCTGCGAAACGTTGTGCAGCCGGACATCGACGAGCCGCTGCGCGCCGCTCGCCTGCAGCAGCCCGAAGAACTCCCGCGCCGACTTCTTCGTGAACCCGATGGTGGCGACGCGCATGGCAGCGGGAGTGTACTCCCCCGCCCTCTGCTACAGTTCCCCCGCCAAATTCTTTGCCTCCTGCGAAAGGAACCTCCCATGCTGCCCCTCGAAGGGAAGACCGCCATCGTCACCGGCGGCGCCCGCGGCATCGGCGCCGGCATCGCCGCCGTCATGGCCCGCCAGGGCGCCCGCGTCGCCATCCTCGACCTCGACGGCGAACAGGCCGCCGCCACCGCCGCTGCTCTCCCGACCCCCGGCCTCGGCCTCGCCTGCGACGTCATCGTCGAGCCCGACCTGCAGTCCGCCGTCCGCCGTGTCGCCGACGAGTTCGGCGGGCTCGACATCATGGTCAACAACGCCGGCGCCGGCCGCGGCCCTATCGACCTCGCGGCGATCGGCTCGGTGCCCGCCGCCGGCGGCCGGGTCGAGAACATGCCGCCCGAAGCGTGGGACGAGCAGCTCGCCCAGAACCTCCGCAGCACCTTCCTCGGCACGAAGGCCGCCCTCCCCTACCTGAAGCAGCGCGGCGGCGGCGCCATCGTCAACATCGCCAGCATCGCCGGGCTCCAGGCGGCGCCCACGCTCCCCGCCTACGCCGCCGCCAAGGCGGGCGTCATTTCGCTCACCAAGAGCTGCGCGCTCGAATACGCCCCGTTCGATATCCGCGTGAACGCCATCTGTCCCGGCTTCCTCTGGACCCGCGCCTGGGAGGGCATGGCGACGATGATGCAGCGCACCGTGCCCCAGTTCGCCGGCAAGACCCCGCGCGAGGTCTTCCTCGAAGTCGTGAAGAACGGCGTACCCCTCGGCCGCGAACAGACGCCCGAGGATATCGGCGAACTCGCCGCCTTCCTCGCCAGCCCGGCGGCCCGCAACATCACCGGCCAGGCCATCTCCGTCGACGGCGGCATCACGCTCCGCTAGCGGGGAACCGGGAAGCGGGAGGCGGGAAGCGGGAAGCGGGAAGGGGGAACCGGGAACGGGGAAGCGGGAGGAAGGGTAACCTCCGGCCTCCAACCGTCGCTGCGGGGCTCCGTCCCCGCGGGGCGCCATGCGCCCAACGGGTGTTCCGGGAGGCGGGAGCCGGGAAGTGGGAACCGGGAGGATGCGAGCGCCCGGGTGGGCCTCCCGGCCCTCCGCGGGCACGGAGGCCCGCGACTACGGTTGGAGGTTGGAGGTTGGAGGTTGGAGGTCACCCTTCCTCCCGGCTCCCGGTTCCCGTCTCCCGTCTCCCGCCTCCCGCGCCGGCGCGGAGCGCCGGCATCCCGCGGCGATGCCGCCGGCCGGCGGCGAGCCATCCCGCGGCGGCGCCAGCCGCTGCCTCCCCTACCCCTCCGCTGTCACGTTCGGCGCAATCGCCCGCCGCGGCAGGAACGGGTTCGACGACGGCTGCGCTCCGCCCCCGACCGCCGTCGGGGTTGCCGTCGGCGCCATCGTCGGCGTCGCCTGCGGCCCGCCCGAGCCCGGCGGAAGGGTCGGCGAGCCCCCCGATGGCGGCGGCGACGGGCTCGCCGGCGGCGGGCTCGCCGGCGGCCGGGTCGGCGTCGGCGTGGGGGACGGCTGCGGCGGCGGCTGCGTATCCCACGCCTGCCCCGAGTCGTCGACATTGCCGAACACGACCGACCAGTAGCCGCCGGCGCGCCCGATCCCGGCGACCACCCACATCGCCCGCAGCATGTTCTCGCGGTGGCCGTAGGGCGAATTCACGAAGAGGTTGAACGCCTGCTGCGCGCTGCCCGCGATGGCGAGGTTTTCGCCCGCGCCCGAGCTCGCATAGCCGCAATCCCGCACGCGCTGGAACGGGCTCCGGCCGAGGCTGTCCGTATGGTCGAAGTACCCTTTCGCGGCCATGTCTTCGGACATCCACGCCGCCGCCCGCGAGAGGTTCGGCGAGGGCTTCAGCGGCGCGACGCCGTTCTGCGCCCGGAACTCGTTGATGAGCCGCAGCAGCTCCTGCTCCGCCGCATCGAGCGCCTGCGTCGAGGTCGAGCAGTTCGTCAGCGCGTGCGCCGGGGTCGAACCGCCGCCGAGGCTCCAGCTCAGCACCGCCCCGGCGAGCAGCAGCGGCCCGGCCGCCGCGAACAGGAGTCGTCGCATCCTCACCCCCGGCCGGCGGGGAAGCCGGCGCCATCGCGGTGTCGCCTCCACCCTAGCGCCCGCCCCGCGAACGCGGAACCCTCGCCGCGCCGCCGCTCTAACGCTTTACCAACAATTTACAGGTGCGCCGCCGCATGCCGCCTCCTCCGCTGTTTGCACTCCTGCAAATAGCCGCCCTCACTATTCTCAGTTCCGCCCGTTTCTGCAAATAACGGGCTAGCGCCGCCGCCGGCCGACGCCCGTCATCGCGACCAGCGCGCCGAACAGGAACCCGCCGATGTGCGCGAACCACGCGACGCCCCCGCCCGTCGAGGCCGTATCGACGATCGTGGCGTAGCCCGCGAACAGGTTCTGCAGGAACCACAGCCCGATCATCAGGAACGCCGGCACCGGCAGCGGGATGAAGATGAGGATGAAGAACGGGATGACGACGTGCACCGTCGACCGCGGGAACCAGATGAGGTAGGCCCCCAGCACGCCCGCGACCGCGCCGCTCGCGCCCACCACCGGCACCACGCTCGACGGGTCCATCAGCCCCTGCGCCAGCGACGCCGCGATGCCCGAGGCGAGGTAGAAGACGAGGAATCCCGCATGCCCCAGCCGGTCCTCGATGTTGTCCGCGAATACCCACAGGAACAGCATGTTGCCGAGGATGTGCAGCCAGCCGCCATGGATGAACAGCGCCGTGACGATCGCGAAGAGCGCTTCCCAGCGGGCCGCGCCGGTGAGCCCGGATTGCCCCCGCAGCGTGTCGAAGAACTCCTTCGGCTGGAACCCCCACCGGCAGATGAACTCGTTCAGGTCGTTCGGCGGAGCGCGGAAGCCGTAGCACACCCCCGCCGTCTGCTCGGCGAACCGCTGCGTCGCCGCGCTCGTCGCCCGCGGCACCGTCGCGTCCATCCCCAGCATCGCGACGAAGACGGCGACGTTCGCGAGCAGGATGGCGTAGGTCACCCAGGGCGTCGAATGCCGGCGCGTGCTGTCGCCGACCGGGATCACGCGAGCCCATCCAGGTGGGCGGAATCGTTCATCCGCACCACCGTCAGCCGCCCGCCGTGCGCTTCGACCTCGAACAGGGCGCAGTGCCGGACGTCGAACCGGAAGACGTGGGTTTCCGGCATTCCGAGCACCATCGAAAGCATGCAGTTGAGCGCCGTACCGTGCCCGACGACGAGCACCGTCTCGCCGGCGTGCGCGGCGGCGATGTCCTGCAGTGCGGCGAACGTCCGCGCCCGCACGCCGGCGGTCGTTTCGCCGCCCGGCGGCTGCCAGGCCGGGTCTTCGGCTTCCATCTGCGCGAAGCGGACCGGGTCGCGCCGGCGGACGTCGGCCTCGCGCTCCAGCTCCCACGCGCCGTAGTGCCGCTCGCGGAGGTCTGCCCGCTGGACGGTCGCGATGGCCCGCTCGCCGAGCGCCAGCCGGGCCGTTTCGACCGCCCGCGAAAGGTCCGACGTGTAGCAGGCATCGATGCCGAGGCGCGCGAGCCGGGCGCCGAGCGCGCGGGCCTGGGCTTCGCCGAGCGGCGTCAGCCGCGTCTCGCTGTGCCCGCAGAAGCGCTCCTCGACGTTCGCGACGGTTTGCCCGTGCCGGGCGAGCAGGATGCGCGTCGGCCGTGCCATGGCCCTACAGGGTAGAGCGCCGCCGCGGCACAGGGGAACCGGGCGGGGCGGGCCCCGCCCGCCCCCGCCGCCCCCGCGGGATGCCGCGGGCTCAGCCGCCCGCGGCGCGGGGTGGCTCGCCGCCTGCCGGCGGCT